>JAAOZX010000042.1 GCA_012274225.1 Comamonadaceae bacterium
GAAAATACAGTCATTTACCTCATCCTTCAGGAGCCCGCCATGGAACTGCAAGAAGCCCGCGCCATCGTCAATACCCTGGCCCAGGGAGTGCATCCTGTCACCGGAGAAGTCATGCCCGAAGACAGCCCCTACAACGCGCCGCCCGTCATCCGCGCACTGATCGCCGTGTCGCAAGCCCTGGACAACTTGCAGCCGCGGCCGCGACGCGAGTCGCCGCCCAATGCCGGCAAGCCCTGGACGGCCGACGAAGACGCCATGCTGGACGCGGTATTCGCCGCCGGTGGTGACCTGAAGCCGCTGGCGCAGGCGCTGGGCCGCACAGTGTTCGCGCTGGAATCGCGCTTGGTGAAGCTGGGCAAATTGCCGCCGCGCAGCGGCATGCGGATCAGCGCCGCCAACCCGGCTTGATCAGCCAACCCTGCCCAGGAGGAGGTACTCCATGAGTGCCTTCTGCACATGCATCCGGTTTTCAGCCTCGTCCCAGACGACGGACTGGGGGCCGTCGATCACTTCGGCCTCGACCTCTTCGCCGCGGTGAGCCGGCAGGCAATGCATGAACAGCGCGCCAGGCTTGGCGACGCGCATCATTTCGGCATCGACGCACCAGTCGGCGAAAGCCTTCTTGCGCGCTTCGTTCTCGGCTTCATAGCCCATGCTGGTCCAGACGTCGGTGGTGACCAGGTCGGCGCCCTGGCAGGCCTGCATCGGATCCTTGAAGACCTTGTAGCTGTCGTTGCTGCGCAGGCCGGCGACAGTCTGGTCCACCTCGTAGCCGCTTGGCGTGCTGACGTGCACGGTGAACCCCAGCAGCTCGGCCGCCTGCAACCAGGTGTTGGCCATGTTGTTGCCGTCGCCCACCCAGGCCACGGTCTTGCCCTTGAGGAATGCCGTGTTAAGCCGGCCCTGGCTGTCGGCACCCCGATGCTCCAGAAAGGTGAAGATGTCGGCCAGGATCTGGCAGGGATGGAATTCATTGGTCAAGCCGTTGATGACCGGCACCCGCGAATGGGCCGCGAAGCGCTCGATCTTGTCCTGGCCATAGGTGCGGATCATCACCAGGTCGACCATGCGGCTGATCACCCGGGCGCTGTCCTCGATCGGCTCGGCGCGGCCCAGCTGGCTATCGCCGGTCGTGAGGTGCACCACGCTGCCGCCCAGCTGGTACATGCCGGCCTCGAAACTCACCCGGGTGCGGGTCGAGGCCTTCTCGAAGATCATCGCCAGCGTGCGGTCGGCCAGCGGGTGGTATTTCTCGTAGGCCTTGAATTTCTTCTTGATGATGGCGGCGCGCTCGAACAGCCAGGCGTATTCATTCGCGCTCAGGTCGCTGAACTGGAGGTAGTGCTGCAGGGCCATGCTCATTCCGCCAGGAATTCCTTCACCAGCGGCGCCAGCAGCGAGACCACTTCGTCGGCTTCCGACTCGGTCATGATCAGGGCCGGCACCAGCCGGATCACGTTGTCCGCCGTGACGCTGATCAAAAGGCCGCGCTCGGCCGCCCGCTGCGTCAGCACGCCGCACGGCCTGGCCAGTTCGACGCCGATCATCAGCCCCTGGCCGCGAATTTCGGTGACGCCCTTGACGGCGCCCAACTCACGCGCCAGGGCACCCTTGAGATGCGCGCCGACACGGGCTGCGTTGTCCAGGAGGCCGTCTTCTTCCATGATCCGGATGGTCTCGACCCCGGCGCGCATCGCCAGCGGATTGCCGCCGAACGTGGTGCCATGGTTGCCGGGCTGGAAGATGTTGGCGGCCTTGGGGCCAGCCACCACCGCGCCAACCGGTACGCCGGAACCCAGCCCCTTGGCCAGCGGCATCACGTCGGGCTTGATCCCGGCCCACTGGTGCGCGAACCACTTGCCGGTGCGGCCCATGCCGCACTGGACTTCGTCGATCATGAGCAGCCACTCGCGCTGGTCGCACAGTTGCCGCACCTGCTGCAGGTACTCGATGCGCATCGGGTTGACCCCGCCTTCGCCCTGGATGGTTTCGAAGAAGACCGCCACGACGTTCTTGTTGCCTTCGGTAGCGGCCTTGAGCGCCGCCATATCGTTGAGCGGAACCCGGATAAAGCCTTCGACGAGCGGCCCGAATCCTTTCTGGACCTTCTCGTTGCCGGTGGCCGACAAGGTGGCGATGCTGCGCCCATGGAAAGCCTTTTCGTAGACCACGATTTCCGGCCGCTCGATGCCGCGGTCGTGGCCGTACTTGCGCGCCAGCTTGAGGGCTGCCTCGTTGGCCTCCAGCCCGGTGTTGCAGAAGAACACGTTGGTCATGCCCGACAACTCCACCAGCTTGGCCGCCAGTTGTTCCTGCAAAGGCACGTGGTAGTAGTTCGAGGTGTGGATGACTTTGGCGAGCTGGTCCTGCAAGGCCGGCACCAGGCGTGGATGGTTATGCCCCAGCGTATTCACGGCGATGCCGGCGAGTGCGTCCAGATACTGCTTGCCGTTCACGTCCCAGACTCGTACGCCCTGACCGCGTGAAAGCGCGATCGGCACGCGGCCGTAGGTGTTCATGACGTGGGGCGATGCAGCCTCGATCAAAGCCATCTGGTCTTCTCCAAAAGAAAGCGGCCCAACGAAGTGAGCCGTTGAGGGCCAATTTTAGGGCACGGAGCCGGGGCTTTGGTCGCGGCGGCGGCGCGGCTGCGGTCCCCATCGCCCTTCGCCCGCAGGGCACGGCTGGTATTCGCCCACAAAAAAGCCGTCTTGCGACGGCTTTTTTGCTTTTGCTGGCAGCGCACCCGTTTCAAACGGCGGCTTGCAAACCCTTGCGGGGTCGGCAGCCGGGCTGATGCCTGAAGATCAGGCGGCGGCGGTGGTCGCCGTGGTGGCGGTGGCCAGGGCCTTGACCCTGGCTGCCAGGCGGCTCTTGTCGCGAGCGGCCTTGTTCTTGTGGAAGATCTGCTTGTCGGCCACGATGTCGACGATGCTTTGCGCCTTGGCGAAGGCTTCCGCCGCCTTCGTCTTGTCGCCCGCGGCGACGGCCTTCTCGACGTTCTTCACCGCGGTGCGGTATTTCGAGCGCAGGGACGTGTTGGCTGCGTTGAGCTTGACGTCCTGGCGTGCGCGTTTACGGCCCGACGCGAGGCGCGGGTTCTTTTTCTTGGGTTTGGCTGATGCCATGTTTCGGTTTCCTTGTGTCTGAGGATGATGCCAGCAAAGCCTGCAATTATAGCCGCCCGGGGCCCAGGGCCCTCAGTGGGGGTTTCGGGCCTCGGCCCCGCCGGGTCATGTCGATCTTTTTGAACGCAGATGGCCAACCTCAGGCGGGCCCGCGGCGATGGCGCACTGGTGGCAGATACACTCGATGCGCCCCATGAGCCTGTTCAAAGCCGCTTCCACCGTTTCCCTGCTGACCCTGGCATCCCGTATCACCGGCTTGGTGCGCGAACTGCTGGTGGCGGCGACCTTTGGCGCTTCCGGGCTCACCGACGCCTTCAACGTCGCGTTTCGCATTCCCAACCTGTTCCGCCGGCTGTTCGGGGAGGGCGCGTTCAGCCAGGCCTTTGTGCCGGCGCTGGCCCACTCCAAGCAGGCCGACGGCGAAGCCGCCACCCACCGGTTGATCGACAGCGTGGCCACCGTGCTGGCCTGGTGCCTGTTGGCGACCTGCGCCCTGGGCGTGATCGGCGCGCCGGTGCTGGTCTGGGCGCTGGCGAGCGGGTTCAAGCAGACGCCGCACAGCTTCGAGGCCACGGTGCTGATGACGCGCTGGATGTTTCCTTACATCGGCTTCATGTCGATGGTGGCGCTGTCCGCCGGGGTGCTGAACACCTGGAAACGATTTGCCGTGCCGGCATCCACGCCGGTGCTGCTCAACCTGTCGATGATCGCCGCGGCATGGCTGGGCGCGCCGTGGTTCGCTTCGCTGGGCATCGAGCCGATCTATGCCATGGCCGGTGGCGTCATGGTGGGCGGCGTCCTGCAGCTGGCGGTCCAGGTCCCGGTTTTGCACCGGCTGGGCTTGCTGCCGCGCATCGGCCTGGGCTGGTCTGCGCTGCGCGCGGCCTGGAATGACCCGGGCACCCGTCATGTGGCGCGGATGATGTTGCCGGCCCTGGTGGGCGTCGGCGTCGCCCAAATCTCCCTTCTGATCAATACCCAGATCGCTTCCTGGCTCGCCACCGGCAGCGTCACCTGGCTGACCTATGCCGACCGGTTGATGGAGTTCCCCACGGCCATGCTGGGCGTCGCGCTGGGCGTAGTGCTGATGCCGCAGCTGGCCGGCGCGCGGGCCGCCAACGATCCCGAGCGCTATTCCGACATGCTGGACTGGGGCCTGCGACTGGTGGTCCTGCTGGCCGTGCCGTCCTCGATCGCCTTGTTGGTGTTTTCGCAGCCGCTGGTGGCCACGCTGTTTCACTACGGCGCCTTCAAGGACAGCGATGTGCCGCAGGTCGCGCTGGCGCTCTCCGGCTACGGCGCGGGGCTGGTGGGGTTGGTGGCCATCAAGATCCTGGCGTCGGGCTTCTACGCGAGCCAGGACATGCGCACACCGGTGCGCATCGCCATCGTCGTGCTGGTGATGACCCAGTTGCTCAACATCGCACTGGTCCCGTTGCTCAAGCATGCAGGGCTGGCCCTGTCGATCGGAATCGGCGCGCTCATCAATGCGAGCTGGCTGCTGGTGGCACTGCGCAAGCGCGGCAGTTATCGCCCGGCCCCGGGCTGGGGCCGGTTCGCGCTGCAGGTCTTTGCCGCCAGCGCGCTGCTGGCGGTGTTCCTGATGTGGGGTGCGGGCAGCTTCGACTGGATCGCCATGCGTTCCCACGCCTGGCAACGGGTTGGACTCATGGCTCTTCTCCTGTCAGGGTCGGCTGCTCTCTACTTTGTGGCGTTGTGGGCGGCCGGGCTGAAATTGCAGCAGTTTGTCGCGCACTGACGGCACCCAGGGTGCCGCCGCTTGACGGGCGCGGGCGGCTCCATTACAAAACCAGAATGTTGCTGAAACTGACCACGCCGACGCCGCTGGAGTATTTCTCCTCGCTGGTGCGCAGCGACGACCAGTTTCCGCTGCTCGAAGCGGCGGTGAGCATCGCCCAGGACGAGTACCCCGACCTCGACGTCCAGCAGGTCCTTGGCGATGTCGATCAGTTGCTGGCCCGGCTGAAGCGCAGGCTGCCGGCCGATGCGGCGCCGCTGCAACGGCTGCGCGTGCTCAACCAGTTCTTCTTCCGCGACCTGAGCTTCGGCGGCAACGTCAACGATTACTGTGATCCCGACAACAGCCACATCAACGTGGTGTTGCGCACGCGGCGCGGCATCCAGATCTCGCTGGCGGTGCTGTGGATGGAACTGGCCCAGGGGCTGGGGCTGCATGCCCGCGGGGTGTGCTTTCCCGGCCACTTCATGGTGAAGGTCAACCTGCCCAAGGGCCAGGTGGTGATCGACCCGTTCACCGGCCAGTCGCTGTCGCGCGAGGAACTGGCCGAGCGGCTGGAGCCCTACAAGCGGCGCAGCGGCCTGATCGACGAATTCGAGGTGCCGCTGGGGCTGTACCTGCAGGCAGCGCCGGCGCGCGACATCATCGCCCGCATGCTGCGCAACTTGAAGGAGATTCACCAGGCCCAGGAAGACTGGCAGCGGCTGATCGCCGTGCAGGAACGGCTGGTGATCCTGTTGCCGGAGGCCTGGGCCGAATGCCGCGACCGCGGCCTGGCGCATGCCGAGCAGGGCAACACCGCGCTGGCCGTGCTCGACCTGGAAAACTACCTGGTGCACGCCAAGGACGCGTTGGACATCGACGCCATCGCCGACCGGGTGGCCGAGCTGCGCCGGGCGCGCAATTAAGGCCGCAACTGCGGGCCGCGCAGCGCCAGCACCGCCAGGGCGAGCGCGCTGAAGCTGGCACCGGCCAGAAAGGTGATCGGCGCGCCCCAACGGTCCCACAACAGCCCGGCTACGCCGCTGGCCAGGAGCAGGGCCAGGCCGCTCACCAGGTTGAAAAAGCCGAAGGCCGTGCCGCGCAGGTCGGCCGGCGCCGTATCCGCCACCATGGTTGCCAGCAAACCCTGCGTCATGGCCATGTGCAGGCCCCACAAGGCGATCCCGGCCCACAATACCGGCCCCTGCCCGGCCGATGCCAGCAGCAGGTCCGCGGCGATCAGCACCGCCAGCCCGGCGGCCAGCAGGGTCCCGTGATTCATGCTGTCGGAGAGCTTGCCGAAGGGATAGGCACCAGCCGAATACACCAGGCTCATCACGATCATGACCAGCGGGGTCCAGGCCAGCTCGAGTCCGCCCTGCTGGGCCCGCAGCACCAGGAAAGCTTCGCTGAAGCGCGCCAGCGTGAAAACTGCCCCGGCCACCACCACCCACCAGTAGGCCGGGCTCAGGCGCCTGAGGTTGTCGGCCCGGATCGGATTGGTGCGCCGGGCCGTCGCCGGCCGGTCCGGTTCGTGGATCCCGAAAAGCAGCAACGTCACGGACAGCGCGGCCGGGATCACCGCCACCCAGAACACGGCGCGGAAGTTGTCGGCCCACAGCAGCATCAGCGCGATCGCCAGCATCGGTCCGAGGAACGCGCCGACCGTATCCAGTGCCTGGCGCAGGCCGAATGCGGCGCCGCGCACGGCTTCGGGCGCAATGTCCGCCACCAGCGCGTCGCGCGGCGCACCGCGAATGCCCTTGCCGATGCGGTCCAGCAACCGCGCGCCCAGCACCAGGCCCGAAGTCGAGGCTAGCGCGAACAGGGGTTTGGAGACAGCACCCAGGCCATAGCCCAGCAGCGCGAGGGGCTTGCGGCGGCCCCAGTAGTCGCTCAGGACGCCGGAGAACACCTTGACGATCATCGCGGTGGCCTCGGCCGCACCTTCGATCAGCCCGACCGTGAGCACGCTGGCCCCCAGCGTCGTCACCATGAAGACCGGCAACAGGCTGTGGATCAGCTCCGATGACACGTCCATCGCCAGGCTGACGAAGCCCAGGATCCAGATGCCGGCCGGCAAGCGAGGCCGCGGTGGCATCGGGGGCGTGCTCACGAGCGCCGTTTCAGGCGATGACCACCGTCGGCCCTGCGCCGCGCGCCGCGATGGCGCCGACAACATGAACGGTCTCGCCGGCCTGGCGCAGCAGTGCGGCGGCGGCCTGCGCGATCGCAGCGTCCACCACCACCACCATGCCGATACCGTTGTTGAAAGTGCGGTTCATCTCATGATCGTCGATGGCGGCCGTGCCTTGCAGCCAGGCGAACAGCTCGCTGCGCGGCCAGCTGCCTTTCTTCAGGCGGGCGGCCAGCCCTTCGGGCAGGACCCGGGGAATGTTTTCCAGCAGGCCGCCGCCGGTGATGTGGGCCAGGGCCTTCACCGGATGCTGGGCCAGCAGCGCCAGCACGCTCTTTACGTACAGGCGGGTCGGCGCCATGATGGCTTCGCGGAACGGCTTCCCGTCCAGCGTCGTTGGCAGGCTGCCGGCGGCACGGTCTATGCACTTGCGCACCAGCGAAAAGCCGTTGGAATGTACGCCGCTGGAAGCCAGGCCCAGCACAACGTCACCGGCCTTGACTTGGGCACCGCTCAGGATCTTCGACTTTTCCACCACGCCCACGGCGAAACCCGCGAGGTCGTACTCCCCATCGGGGTACATCCCCGGCATTTCGGCGGTCTCGCCGCCGATCAGCGCGCAGCCGGAGAGTTCGCAGCCGCGCGCGATGCCGCCGACCACGGCCGCCGCCACCTCCACGTCGAGCTTGCCGCAGGCGAAGTAGTCCAGGAAGAACAGCGGTTCGGCGCCCTGGACCAGCACATCGTTGACGCTCATGGCCACCAGGTCGATGCCCACCGTGTCGTGCATATTCCACTCGAAGGCCAGCCGCAGCTTGGTGCCGACGCCATCTGTGCCACTGACCAGGACCGGCTCCCGGTAGCGCTTGGGCACTTCGAACAACGCGCCGAACCCGCCGATGCCCGCCAGGACCCCCTCGCGCAAGGTCTTTTTCGCCAGCGGCTTGATGCGTTCGACCAGCGCGTCGCCGGCGTCGATGTCGACGCCGGCGTCTTTGTACGAGAGCGGGGAGGGGGTCATGGGATTGGCTTCGGGGCCGCGCTGAGCTTGGCCCGATAGAATTTGCCAAGATTTTAGCTGCGGCACGATCAGCCTCCCGCCGGGCGGCCGCGGCCACTTCCACCTCTCCACCATGGAATTCACCGCCACCCAGAAACGCGCCTCGGCCTGGCTGTTCATCGCGCTGATCTCGGCGCTCGCGCTGTGGTTGCTTGGGCCGGTGCTCACACCTTTCGTGGTTGCCGGGGTGCTGGCCTATGCGCTCACGCCGCTGGTGGACCGGCTCGACGACATGGGGCGGGGCCGGCTGCCGCGTTTCGTCGCAGTGGTGATCGTCGAACTGCTGCTGATCCTGGCCTTGCTGGGCCTGGCGCTGCTGGTGGTGCCGGTCCTGGCCAAGGAGGTGCCCCTGATGAAGGAGCAATTGCCGCTGCTGTTCGACAAGCTCGACGCCGTCATCAGTCCGTGGTTGAAGCAATTCGGCATCAGCGTGGCGCTGGACCTGGGCAGCCTGAAGGCGCGCGGCCTCGATTACCTCAGTGCCAACTACGCTGGCGCGTTCTCGTCGCTGCTGCCGTCGCTCAAGCTGGGCGGCAGCGTGGCGCTCGCGGTCGTCGGCAATGCCGTACTGATCCCGGTGGCCTTGTTCTACCTGCTGCTGGGCTGGAAGCGCTTCATCGCCCTACTGATGGAGCTGGTTCCGCCTCGCACCCGCCCGGGCGTCGATTCGTTCGCGGACGAGGCCGACCAGGTGCTGGGTCAGTACCTGCGCGGCCAGTTGCTGGTGATGCTGACCATGGGCGTCTTCTACAGCATTGGCTTGGCGCTTTTTGGCCTGGACCTGGCCCTGCCGATCGGCATGTTCACCGGCCTGGCCATGTTTGTGCCGTATGTCGGGTTCGGCATCGGCCTGGCGTTCGCGCTGGTCGCCGGCCTGTTGCAGTTCGCGTCGGTCAAGGCCCTGGTCATGGTGGCGGCGGTGTACGGCAGCGGCCAGGTGATCGAGGGTTTCTTCCTCACGCCCCGCCTGGTGGGCAAGCGCATAGGCCTGCACCCGCTGGTGGTGATCTTCGCCTTGCTGGCCTTCGGCCAGCTGTTCGGCTTTGTCGGCGTGCTGGTGGCGCTGCCGGCCAGCGCGGTACTCCTGGTGGCCATTCGCCGCCTGCGGCACGGCTACATGCACAGCAAGCTGTACCAGAGCTGACGATGAAACAGATTGCCCTGGACATCGGACTGGCCCGCGTGGCCACTCTGTCGAATTTTTGCGCCGGCCCCAACGAAGCCGCATTGGCGCATCTGCGGCTGTGGGCGGAAAACCCTACGCGCTCGCCGGTGCCCACCTATTTGTGGGGCCCGAGCGGCAGCGGCAAGACCCATCTGCTCAAGGCCGTGGCGGAGTCGCTGCGTGAGCAAGGCGCCGCGGCCGGGTGGCTCGACGCCTCGGTGCACGAGCCGCCCGAATTCGACGAGCGCTGGGCCGTGGTGCTGTTCGACGAGGTCCACCTCTACACCGCGGTGCAGCAGCATGCGGCCTTCCGGTGGTTCGTCAATGCCCAGGGCCTGCAACGCGGCGTGCTGGCGGCGGGGGCGTTGCCACCGGCCGACCTGAAGTTGCGCGAGGACCTGCGCACCCGCCTGGCCTGGGGCCATGTTTTCGCGCTGCAGGTGCTGAGCGAGCCCGAGCGTCGCGCGGTGCTGCGCCAGTCCGCCGATGCGCGCGGCGTGTTCCTGGGCGACGAAGTCATGGACTTCATGCTCACCCGCTTTTCGCGCGACCTGGGCAGCCTGATGCTCCTGCTCGAGGAACTGGACGGCTACGCGCTGCAAACCAAGCGGGCCATCACCGTGCCGCTGATCAAGTCCATGCTGGAGAACGCGTGAATCAAAAGCGGGCGAAGGCCGCACGTGCCACCGTGACCCAGGACAAGGGCCCGGCGGCCATCCGGCTTGCCTTGTTCGACCTGGACCACACCTTGTTGCCGATCGATTCCGACTACGCCTGGGGCGTTTTCACCCAGGACATCGGCTGGACCGATCCGGCGGTGTTCCAGGCCCGCAACGACGAGTTCTACGAACATTACAAGTCCGGCACGCTGGACATCCGCGACTACGTGCGGTTCGCCACCGAGGCGGTGCGGCTGCGCGGTCCGGTCGCGGCCGCCGCGGCGCACGATCTCTTCATGGAGAAGGTGATCCGGCCGGTGTTGCGTGCCGAGGCCCTGTCGCTGGTGCGCAGCCACCGGGACGCGGGCGAGCAGGTGGTGATCGTCACCGCCACCAACGAGTTCGTCACGGGCCCCATCGCCCGCGCCTTCGGCGTTGATGAACTGATCGCGGTCCAGCTCGAGCGCGGGCCCGATGGCTGGATCACCGGCGAGATCGCCGGCGTGCCCTCGATGCGCGAAGGCAAGGTCGAGCGGGTGGCGCAGTGGCTGGCGATCCGCGGCCTGGACTGGAGCGACGTTCACGTCACCTTCTATTCCGACTCAACCAATGACCTGCCGTTGCTGGAGGCGGTCGACCATCCGGTGGCGACCAACCCGGACGACCGCTTGCGGGTCATCGCCGGCGAACGCGGCTGGCGCATACTGGACCTGTTCAGGAAAAAATGATCAAGAAATTCATCGACAAGTTGCTCGGCACATCCCTGGGCGGCAAGGGCGGCCGCCCCAGTTTCGGCAAGCGCCAGGAAGTGGGGCCCCAGGCGCACGGTATCGATCCATCGCTGGTGGACGAGCGGGCCCTCAACGTGGTGCACACCCTGAAGGAAGCTGGCTACGAGGCCTACATCGTCGGCGGCGCGGTGCGCGACCTGCTGGTGGGCCTGCGGCCCAAGGATTTCGACGTCGCCACCAGCGCCACCCCCGAGCAGGTCAAGAGCCTGTTCCGGCGCGCCTTCATCATCGGCCGGCGTTTCCGCATCGTCCACGTCGTGTTCGGTCGCGGACGCGAGCACGAGGTGATCGAGGTCTCGACGTTCCGCGCCTACATGGACAACGCCGCCGCCGAACAGGTGGCCGGCAACGAGAAGACCAGCAAGAGCGAGCTGGCCGGCATGAAGCACGCCGTCGATTCGACCGGCCGGGTGCTGCGCGACAACGTCTGGGGCCCGCAGGAGGAAGACGCGACGCGGCGCGACTTCACCATCAACGCCATGTACTACGACCCCGAGACGCAGATCGTGGTGGACTATCACAACGGGATCAAGGACGCCAAGAAGCGCACCATCCGCATGATCGGCGACCCGTTGACGCGCTATCGCGAGGACCCGGTACGCATCATCCGGGCCGTGCGCTTCACGGCCAAGCTCCATCCGCTGGGATTCAAGCTCGATCCCAAGACGGCGGCGCCGCTGGTGGGCTGCCAGTCCCTGCTGGCCGACGTGCCGCAGAGCCGGTTGTTCGACGAGATGCTCAAGCTGCTGCAGACCGGCCACTCCCTGGCCACCATCGAACAGCTGAAGGTCCTGGGCATGGCGCGCGGCATCTACCCGCTGCTCGACGTGGTGGTCGAGCGCGCCGAGCAGCCCTTCGTCAAGGCCGCGTTGCAGGACACCGACCGGCGCGTCGCCGAGAGCAAGCCGGTGGCGCCCAGCTTCCTGCTCGGCTGCGTGTTGTGGGCCGACGTGCGCGACGGCTGGGCCGACCGGCTGGCGCGCAAGCAGCATCCCTTCCCGGCGCTGCAGGACGCGATCGACGACGTGTTCAACGCCCGCATCGGCGACGTCTCCGGGCGCGGCAAGCTGGCCGCCGACATGCGCGAGATCTGGATGATGCAGCCGCGCTTCGAGAAGCGCACAGCCAACACGCCGTTCAGCCTGGTCGAGCAGCCGCGCTTTCGCGCCGGCTTCGACTTCATGCGGCTGCGCGCCGACGTGGGCGAGGTCGACATCGTGCTGGCCGACTGGTGGCAGGAGTTCAGCCAGGCCAGCGACGCGGTGCGCGAAGACCTGGTGGCGCAGTTGCGCGAGGAGCAGCACAAAGGCCAGCGCCGGGTGCGCGCGGCGCGTCCGGCGGATGCCTCCTCGAATGTCGCACCGCCCCGCGGCGAGCCGGACGAGGGCGCTGCGCCGACACATGCCGATGCGGGCGGCCCCGCCGACGCGCCCCGCAAGCGCCGCCGCCGCCGTCGCAAGAGCGGCGGTGACGAAGGCGCCCCGCCGGGGGCATCGCAAGAATAGGACGGCGCGCGGCGCTTGCGACCATGCGCGATGCCGTCATCGTTTACATCGGACTGGGGGCGAACCTGGGCGATGCGGCGCAGGCCGTGCGCGAAGCCCTCCTGCGCATAGCGGCTTTGCCGCAGACCCGCCTCATGCGCCAGTCATCGCTTTACTGCACCGCACCGATCGATGCCGCCGGTCCGGATTACGTGAATGCGGTGGCCGAAGTCGCCACGCATCTGAACGCGCCCGAGCTGCTGGCGCAATTGCAGCAGCTCGAACTGCAGGCCGGGCGCCGGCGGTCGTATCGCAATGCGCCGCGCACGCTGGACCTGGACCTGCTCTTTTTCGGGGATGGGCGCATCGAGAGCGCGGCCTTGACCGTTCCGCATCCGCGGATGCGCGAGCGGGCGTTCGTGCTGGTGCCACTGGCCGAGATCGAGCCGCAGCGGGTGCGGTCCGACTGGTTGGTGGCAGTGGCCGGCCAGAACCTGACCCGATTGCCTCCGCCGTAATGGCCCGCGTGAGGCGGCCTGCCACCCCTGCAGGGGTCGCAGGTTCATCAACCGAGGCTTCATGAGCGACACCGGGCTGATTGCCGCCGCGTGCGGCTGGTGGGCCTTATCGACACGCTAGAACCAGTTAACCAGCCCCGACTGCTGCGCATTCTGCGGATTGGAGCCGGCATCGCGCACCTGCTGCAGGGCCTCCCGCGTGTCCAGGCCCAGGGCCTTGAGCACGCAGGCGGCGGTGCTTCCGGTGCGGCCCAATCCGGCGGCGCAATGCAGCATCACGGCGTCGCCTTGTCGCAGCGCCTGGGCGATCTGCCGCACGCCGTCCTCGAACGCTGCGCGGTCTTCGGGCAGGCCGAAATTGCGCATCGGCAGGTTGAGCCAGCGGAACGGCATGGCGCCTTGGGCCACGGCCGCGTGGTAGGCCGGCGACAGCTCGGCCAGCTCGCTGCGCGGCGTCAGGCACACCACCAGGCCCAGGGCTGCACGCTGGGCCCGGTCCTCGAAAGCGTTCCAGGGCTCGAACCGCCCTGGCATGGCGGCCAGCCACAGTGAACCCGGCACGGGCGTGGGAAGGATGACGCGGCGCAATTCCATGGACCGATTGTGCCCAGCCGGCTAATCGCCGCCGCCGCGCTGCTGGCTCACGGCCAGCTCGCTCACGGCCGACGACCGGTTGCCCCAGGCGCCGCGCATGTGAGTGAGAACCGCTGCGACGTCCGCGTCGCTGAGCACATTGGCGAACGGCGGCATGCCGAAGGGCCGCGGATTGCCCGCAGTGGACGGCGGGAAACCACCGTACAGCACGACCTGGACCAGATTGGCCGTCACCGGCAGCGAGACGGCCCGATTGCCCGCCAGAGCGGGATAGGCTCCGGCGATGCCCTGCCCCTGGTCGCCATGGCATTCGCTGCAGTGCCGCTCATAAAGCCTGGCGCCACGCTCGGCGAGACTGCGGTGAGCCGCCGGCGCCGGCGTCGCCGGCGGCGTCGCGTCGGCGGTCTGTGGCAAGGACTTCAGGAACACCGCCATCGCCCTCAGGTCGTCCGGCGCCAGGTATTGGGTGCATTGCAGCACCACCTCCGCCATCGGGCCGAGCACGGCTGCGCCCGGCGCCACGCCGGTGCGCAGCAGGCGCTCGATTCGCGCCAGATCCCAGTGGGCAACGCCCGCCTCGGCCGCCGAAGTGAGCGACGGCGCGTACCAGTTCTGCATGGGAATCAGGCCGCCCGAAAGATCCATCATCGGACTGCTCGCACCCAGCGCATTGCGGGCGGTGTGGCAGGCGCCGCAATGGCCCAGCCCGCGCACCAGGTAGGCGCCGCGGTTCCAGTCGGCGCTGGCATTGAGGTCGGGCTCGAAGGCGCCCGGCATGAAATACAGGGCGCGCCATAGCGCCAACGCCGCCTGCGTGTCGTAGGGCCAGCGCAGCCGATGCGGCGTGTTGGGCCGGTCCACCGGTGCCAGACTGCGCAGGAAATCGAACATGGCGTCGGCGTCGGCGCGCGATACACGGGTGTAGTCGGGGTAGGGGAAAGCCGGCGCCAGCAGATGTCCGTCGCGCGAACGCCCCTCGTGCAACGCGCGCCAGAAATCGGAGCGCGACCAGGCGCCGATCCCGCTGGCAACATGAGGCGTGAGGTTGCCCGCGTACACGGTGCCGAACGGCGTGGCGATGGCACGGCCACCCGCGAACGGCAAGCCGCCGCGATCGGTGTGGCAGGCGGCGCAGTTGCCGATCCGGATCAGGTACGCGCCGCGCGCCACGCTGTCTCCGGCCGGCGGTGTCAGGGGCGGCGCATCGTCAATCCGGTCGCTGGCGCGGAAATTGAGGAACAGGAACAGCGCCAGTACGGCCAGCACCCCGGCCAGGATCGCCACCCAGCGCCGCTTCATGGCGGCGGGCTCCCAGCCGGCATCGATGCGCTGACGCAGGCAATTTCCGGCGGCCGGTTCAGCGCCCGGATCGGCCGGGCATCCGTGGGCAGCGACTGCGCGGCGAGCCATGCGGTCACCGCCGCCAGGTCCTGCGGCGACAACCGGTTGGCGATCTGGGCCATGCAATCGGGCGCCTGGGCTCGGCGCTGGCCGCTGCGCCACGCGCCCAGTTGGGCGTTGAGGTAGTCCCGCGGCAAGCCGAGCAATCCGGGTGTGTTCGGCGCCACGCCGGTGAGCGAATCGCCATGGCATTGCGCGCAAGCTGGAATGCGCGTCGCGCTGTCGCCACGCAGGACCAGCTGTTGGCCCCGTTGCAATTGAGCCGCGGGCATCGACGACGGGTGCGGCGGCGGATAGGGCAGCTCGAGCGATGCGAAATGCTGCGCGATTTCCTGCAGGTAGGCGTCGGACAACGGGTCCAGCAGCCGCGCCATCAGCCCATAGCGCCGGCGGCCGTCGCGAAAATTCAGCAGCTGGTTGTACAGGTAGCCAGCGGGTTTGCCGGCGAGGCGTGGGTAGTAGCCGTCAGGCCCCGCGCGCCCTTGCTGTCCATGGCACCCGGTACAGGCCAATGTGCGCTGGGCCATGGTGTCCTCGAAGACCGGCGCGGGCCGGGCGCTGCCGGCGGCCGCCGCGAATAGCAGGCAGATCAGGAACCTCACGATGACTGCGACTATGCCACCGGACAGTCGCGCGCGGGCCCGTCCTACAGCGGTGGCGCAGCGGCGCCTCTAGATTGGCCCAATCGCTAACCGGAGAGAACCCATGAGAACGCCCCGAACGCCCCAGGCGGAGGATGAACAGCAAGAGCGGCCCCAGGACCAGGAGCCGGGCAGCAACGCCGTCGAGCACGAGCCCGATCCGAATGCGAAACCGATCGCCGATGGCGAGCACAAGTACATCCCGCGCAGCCCGTACACCAGCGGCAACTACTGATTGAGCGAGCGCCAGTCGGCAACCGCTGCCGTGGCCAGCGGGCCGCGCGGCCAGCGCAGCACCAGGTCGGATTGCGGATAGGCGATGCAAGGCAGGATCCAGCCGGCGGCGCGTTCCTCGGCCAGCAGGCCGGGCCACTGGATGCGGTAGCTCACTTCGCCGCTCAGCAA
>JAAOZX010000274.1 GCA_012274225.1 Comamonadaceae bacterium
ACCGCTGCGAGCAACGGCGCGGCGGCAGGGAGCTCCGGACCGATTGCCGATGTCCAGCTTTTGCGTTGCCAACCGGACCCGACATCATTCTTCATTCTTCATTTTTTCAGAACATGTTGGACAAAGCCCATGAGTTGTTTTTGTATTGTGTTGTGTTTTGAAATATTCTTCCATCGAATACCATTGGTCGTTGACGCCAACTTTCCTACACCATGCGCAAACCTTCAGGAATTCTTCCAGATAACGAAGGCGTCTTACAATCATCCAGGTCATAAGAATAGTTGGAATGGCAACTAGTGTGGTGACACAAGATTCAAACAGAGCTTCACGCCAATTGGAAGAATAGTTTCCACCAAATAAGAAGCTGGCAACATTGAATAATTCATTGCCCCAGGAAACACAGATGATTACGGTGAAGGCTGCAACCTCCACATAGATGACTCGAAGGTATGGCTCTTGTCTTCTCATCGTATTGACTTCCACGACTCTTCCTGCGCGAGTCGCCGCACCAGGGCCTCGGAGAAATGCCGGGCCGCCTCGCAGGAATGCAGACCCGGCGCCAGCGGCACCAGCACGTGCAGGCCCTTGCCCCCGCTGGTCTTCAGCCAGCAGACCAGGCCGAGCAATTGCAGCACATCGCGCAGGCGCAACGCGGCCTCGCACACCGACGGCCAATCCACACCGTCGCCGGGGTCGAGGTCGAAGGCCACCCGGTTGGCGTGTTCACCGGGGTGGACCGTCGTGTTGAACGTGTGGAACTCGATCACGTCGGCCCGCGCCGCCGACAGCACGCCGAGTGTCTCGCGCACCTCCAGCAACGGGCCGTGATTCGCGTAGAGGGTGGAGTTGAACTGTGCGACGCCGGGCAGGCGCAGGTTCGAAAGGTGCTTCTGGAAGAACGTGCCGCCTTCGATGCCCTCGGGCGCGCGCAGGAAGGCAACCGGCCGGGCGCGCAGGTGCGGCATCATCAGGCCGGCCAGCGACTCGTAATAGCGCAGCAGTTGCGATCGGGTGATGCCCGACGTGGCATCGACCACGCGGTCGACCGTCATGCTCATGGCATTGCTCCTTCCCGGCGCGGCGTGGCGTCACCGCAGCTCATGGTTGGCGAGGCAAGGCAGGCGCGTTCAGGTCTCGACTTCCATCTTGTCGACGACCCGTGCCACGCCACGGGTGGCCCAGGCGGCGCCCAGGACGGCGTCGTGCTCCGGCAATGAATGCACCTTGCCCTTGAGGGTGACGACGCCGCCGTCCACCTCGATGCCGATGTGGCCGACCTCGCGTTGCGCGTGTCGTGTCAGGGCGGCGCTGATCTCTTGCGAGATGTCCTTTCCGCTCACGCGCGGCTTGACGCCTATGTTGTTGGTGAGGCCCCGCACGCCGACCAGCGGACGGAGGCACTGCTCGGCGCTGGCGGCTTGGTAACGCCAGTCGACCTCGCCGCTCAAGGTGACCCAGCCATCCTCGACCTCGATCCGGATGCGTTCCTGGGGCACCGAACTGTGCCAACGCAGAGCGGTGAGCACGGCCTTGGCGATGTCGGAATCGCCGCGCCTGTGCTCGGCCGCTGGCGTGACGTCCAGCTCGACCGCGATGGCCCGCACGCCGGATACCCGGCGGGCCGCGCGCTCGACCGCATGTTTGTCGGCCAGGTTCTCGAGGCGGCCCGCCAGGGTGACGACGCCGTCCCTGACGGTGACAGCGATGCTGTCGGAATGGACGGTGGGCTCCCACGCGATCTCCGACATCACGTCGGACTTGAGTTGCGAATCGGTCTTCATGGTGGAGTCTGGCAGGTGCATGCCAGTCAGCAGGGTGCATCGGCACGCTTCACGGCAACGCCGTCCGCTCGTGGCCGGCGGCGGCGCTGACGGCCTGTGCCACCGCCTGCATCTGCTGCGCCAGCACGGCCATCACGTCGTCCAGCGCGAGGATGCCCACCAGCACGTCCTGGGGTCCGGTCACGGGAACGCGCCGGACACCCTTGCGCCGCATCGCCGCCAGGACGTCCAGCAGCGAGTCCTCCTCGCGCACCTTCACGACGTCTTTGGTCATCACGTCGCCCACGCGCATGCCGTGTGGGTCGCGATCGGCTGCGACCACGCCCATCGCAATGTCCCTATCGGTCAGAACGCCCACCACCACGCTTTGCCTGGCGGACAGTTCCTCGACCGAAATCAGGCAGCCCACGCGCCGCTCGCGCATCAGGCGCGCGGCCTCGTTGATGGCCATGCTGGGGTAAGTGATGGTGACGACGCGGTTGCAGATTTCGCCGGCTGCGAGGCTGTCTTTCACGGGGTGCCTTCCTTTCCTTCGAGCTGCGCCGCGCCGATCGGCGCCTCTTTCAACGGCTCGCGCATCTGGCGCATGGTCGCGTCGACCTGGCGCTTCATGTTGTCGAAAGCGTCGCGCAGCGCGACGTACGCGTCTTCGTTCTCGACACGGGAGACCGCCAGTTCACGGCCGGGCAGGGTCAGGTCCAGGCGAACGGCGAATGGGCGCCCCTGCTGGTGGTGTTTGTGCAGCAGCTCGATGACGACGTGACAGGCCATGATTTCGGGGCAGAAGAGATCGAGCTTGGCAGCCTTGTCGCGCGCCGCCGAAGCCAGAGCGTCGGAAGGCTCCATGCCGATGAACTGGATCTGAGGAGCTTGTTTCATATCGGGCCTCGGTCGCGGCGAAGGCCGCT
The DNA here is from genome assembly GCA_012274225.1 of Comamonadaceae bacterium. Lineage (GTDB taxonomy): Bacteria > Pseudomonadota > Gammaproteobacteria > Burkholderiales > Burkholderiaceae_C > Ramlibacter. Next base: position 2,690 of record JAAOZX010000274.1, read on the forward strand.
GGGTTGATTCAACAATGGCACACGCAATCCGGTCCCGCGTTGAGGTAACTCAAAGTTGCGTGACCAGCCTGTGGCAGCGCGAAACTTGCGCCAACGCAAGGCGAGTTGGGAGCGGCGAACCAGACTTGTTTGAAGTCCGCGGCATTGGTGGGCGAGTCCGTGCTCGACAGTTCGCCGCGCGCCAGCTCATTGATCGGAGGCTCCATGCTCTTCGCCGACCGACTCGACGCCGCCGAGCGTCTCGCGCGGGCGCTGCAGGCCTATCGCGGCCGCCACCCGCTCGTCCTGGCCATTCCACGCGGCGCGCTGCCGATGGGCAAGCTCATTGCGCAAAAGCTGGACGGCGAACTCGATGTGGTGCTGGTGCGCAAGCTCCAGTCGCCGTTCTCGCCCGAGTTCGCGATCGGCTCCATCGACGAGGGCGGCTGGGTCTATATCGCGCCCCATGCCCACTCGACCGGTGGTGCGACGGATGATTACATTGAAGACGAAAAGCAGCGCCAGCTGGCCGTGCTGCGGGAGCGCCGCGCTCGCTATACGCCTGGCCGGAGCGCGGTCGACCCGGCGGGACGGGTCGTGATCGTCGTCGACGACGGGCTGGCGACCGGTGCCACCATGATCGCCGCCTTGCACGCGGTGCGCGCGAAGCGGCCGCAGACGCTGGTCTGCGCGGTGCCGGTTGCATCGCCCGACAGCCTGGAACTGGTGCGGCCCTATGCGGACGAGGTGGTTTGCCTGCACGCGCCGGCCGGCTTCTACGCCGTCGGCCAGTTCTACCGCACGTTCGGGCAGGTTGACGACGAGCAGGCCATCGCCCTGCTCCGGGCGGGCGCGAGTCACCCGGGCCATGCGGTATGAGCGTTCAGGCACCCGACCGTGTCTGACCACTCGTTGTCGCCCGAGGCCAAGGTCGCGGCGCTGCGCCGGCCCGATGCCTATGCGGGCCGGCCGCAAACCGTCGAGGTCGTCGAGACCCACATGTCCTGGGTCTTCCTGACCCCGGAGCATGCATACAAGATGAAGAAACCGGTGCGCTACGACGGCCTGGATTTCAGCACCCTGGCCACCCGGCGCTTCTATTGCAGCGAGGAGCTGCGCCTGAACCGGCGCCTGACCACGGACGTCTACCTCGACGTTGTCGCGCTGCGAGCGGACGCGCTCGGGGCGCTGCGGATAGCCACAGCAGGAGCCGCGGTGGAGTGGCTGGTGATGATGCGGCGGCTTCCCAACGACCGGATGCTCGACCACCTGCTCTACAGGCCATGGCACAGGGATTGCCGCCACCCGATCTGCGGCCGGTGGCGGCGCAACTGGCGGCCTTCTATCGCGGCCTGCGGCCGGCCGTGACCGATACCGAACGCTACCTGCGGCGCTTGCGCCGGGACATCGACGATTGCGAACGCAAGCTGCGCGATCCGGAGCTCGCCGATTTCATCGCGGACGCGCGCCCGCTGTGCGCGCAGCTGCGGTCGTTCCTGCGCGATCGCCCCGGACTGTTCGACGCGCGCGTTCAGGCCGGCCGGATCGTCGAGGGCCACGGCGATCTGCGGCCCGAACACATCTGCATGGAATCGCCGCCCGCGATCATCGATTGCCTGGAGTTCTCGGCGGAGCTGCGCACGCTCGACGTGGCCGACGAACTGGGCTTCCTCGGCCTGGAATGCGAAAGGCTGGGCGCGCCGCGGCTGGGCCGGATGCTTTTCGACGTCTATGGCGAGCTGTCCGGCGACATTCCCGGGCCCGCACTGGTCCACTACTTCCAGGGCTTTCGCGCGTGCATCCGCGCCGGGCTCGCGATCTGGCACCTGAAGGAGGCGCGCTACCGCGACTCGCCCAAATGGACGCTGCGTGCGCGCCATTACCTGCGGCTGGCCGCCGAGCACCTGGAACGGTGCGCGAATTCGTCCTGATTGCTGTGCCGCCAATGCCTGAGCCTCGCGCCCGGGACCTCGTTGGCAAAGTCGCGGTCGGCCGGTCTGTGGCGGGTTTCGCGACTTCCAAGTTGGCGGCAAAGCCGCGGTCGGCCAGGCTGCGACGCGCTGACAAGGCGGTCGGCGCTTAATTGCGCCGACTTCCCTGCGCTGTCCCGTCTTGCGCCCGCGTGGCAGAACTCACTGCGCGGGCTTGGAGCCCGCTGCGTTCAAACAGCTGCCACGAGCATGAGGAGGAAGCGCGCAAGCGCGCCGGTCGCAAGACGGGCCATCGCAGGCGCCATTGTCT
>JAAOZX010000275.1 GCA_012274225.1 Comamonadaceae bacterium
GAGACAGGGCTTTGTGCGCGGGTTGCGGCGCAAGGGTCTGGAGCTGCGCGGCGCCCGCGTCCTGGTGGTGGGCTGCGGCGGCGTGGGTTCGGCTATCGCAGCCTCATTGGCCGCGGCGGACATCGGGGCCGTCGCACTGCACGACATCCAGCCGGAAGCGGCGCAGGCGCTGGCGCAACGACTGAAGACCCATTACCCCGCCATTGAAGTCACCACCGGCGGCAAGGACCCGGCGGGAATGGCGCTGGTCGTCAACGCCACCCCGTTGGGGATGAACGCTGGCGATCCCATGCCGCTGGACATGTCGCGCCTGGAGTCCGGCACCTTCGTCGGCGAAGTCGTGATGAAAACCGAGGTAACGCCCTTTCTGGCCGCCGCGCGGGCGCGCGGGTGCCGGGTGCAGATCGGAACCGACATGTTGTTCGAGATGATCCCGGCCTACCTCGAGTTCTTCGGCTTCCCGACCGCCACGGCCGAGACCCTGCGATCGGTCTCGCGCGTGCAGTACTAGCGAAACGGTGCTCCGGGAGGCCAGACGGGTCGTCAGTCTGCGCGGCTGGAACTCTGATGCAGCCGGATGCGGCCGGGCAATGGGACCGAGCGACGCAGCACCTCTTCCCCCAGCCACTCCGACGCCACACGGGCGCGCTGCAAGACAAAGTCCAACGGCAGTTGCCGGTAGTCGTCGTTGAATACCTCGAAGCTGTAGTCGCCACGATACCCGATGGCTGCCAGCCGCATCACCAGGTCGGCCAGCTGCGCGCTGTGCATCCCCTCGCCGGGGAAGACGCGAAACTGCCTTCGGGTCACCGGGCTCCTGTCGTCGGCGCGCACTTCCGGCTCCATGAAATCGGCCAGCCGCACCACGAAGATCTTGTGCGGCTCGATCATCTCAAGCTCGTCCAGCGGCGTCTGGCTGACCAGCGTGTGGGCGCTGTCGATGGCCAGTCCCAGGTTGGGCGCGTCGGCCCGGCAGACCACGTCCCAGGCGGTGGCGAAGTCGGTGACCTTGCGGCTCCAGCTCATGCCTTCATAGGCCACCTTCAGGCCCAGCGGCACAGCGAGGATGGCCAGCTTGCGCAGGTCGCGTGCGATCGCGTCCAGATCCTGTGCGGCAACGCGGTTGGTCGACGACGCAACCAGCAGCAAAGGCGCGCCAAGGCCGAGCGCCATCTGCATCATGGCCTTGGCAACTTCCACCTTGTATTCGTGCCGGCGCCCGGTCAAACCCTCGAAGTCCCGCAGCCATTGGAAGCCCGTGACTCGCAGGCCGCTGCCCTTGACTGCGGCCACCGCGGCGTCGATGCCGCCGGGGTGACCGGCGACGTCGCCGGCATCGAGCATCACCTGGCTGAACCCGGCCTCGCAGATGGCGGTCAGCTTGGCCTCGAGCGGCCCGGCCAGCGTCACGGTGGCCATGCCGAAGTCGTCGTAGTTGCCGGTGCGCTGGCTCATGATGCCTCGCGCTCGTCGTGTACCAGCTCGAACATCATGCCAACCAGCGACTTGGTCAGTGCACCGCGCACCCCGCTATGCACCTGCTCCCCCTCGACGAATTCCACGCCCCGCGCCCGCAGCGCCGCGACCGCTTGCGGCACGTCGGGTGCGCCGAGCCCGATGCGCTGGAGCATCTCCTCGCATTCGACGTCGTCCAGGCCCGGTGGCGGTTCGACCAGTTGCAGGAAGAAGCTCTTGCACGGACTGGCCAGGATCGTGCCGTTCGGCATGATGCCGAAGCGCTCGTCGTCCGGCAGCTCCGCGAAGCCGAAGAGCTCACGATAGAACTCGCACCAATCCGCCATGCGGCCGTAGTCGATGTATTGCACCAGGCCGAACCAGTGCATGCCGGCCAACGCCGGCGGGTGCTGGTCCACGCCCGGAATGGGAACGAAGTCGACATCCCAGATCGAGAATTCCCTGTAGCGGTCGACCAGATAGATCCTGCTGCCGCCCACGCCATGGATGGCGGGAATGTGCAGTTCCATCACCTGGACCTGCACCGGTACGGCCCAGGCGCCACGGTCCAGCGCCCGCGCGTACGCGACGGCTGCATCCTTCACGCGAAAGGCCACGGCGGCGATGACTGGCGCCTCCCGAAGCTGAACGCTGCCCCGGCCCTCGCCGCCATGGGCATTGATCACGACATTCATCGTGCCCTGGCGATACAACAGGACTTCGCGGGAGCGGTGCCGTGCGATCGGATGAAAGCCCATGGCCTCCAGCGCCTGCCCCGCCGCCTGCGGGCGCGAGGTGGCGTACTCGATGAATTCGATGCCGTCCAGCCCCAGCGGATTGTTCTCGCCCATCTGGGTTTCTCGTTCTATCGGCTCGGACATTGGTGTCCCTCCATACTCGAAAGAAGCCATTGAAGCAGGCCGGCGCGTTCGGTGTGCCCCCGCGTCGATTGTCCGCGAAATCGGGGCGCGGCTACGCCGCGACAACGCCCTGTGCCCATCCCTTGGGCAGGCCCGCCGCCGGCGTCATGCCATAGACCGGCTCCCCGGGCAGACCGGCCTCCATCGCCGCGCGCGCCGCGATGAGGGCAAGCAGGTCCACGCCGGTACTCACCCCCATGGCCTCGAACATGAAGACCAGATCCTCGGTCACGACGTTGCCCGAAGCGCCGGGCGCGAACGGACAGCCACCCAGGCCGCCCAGCGACGAATCGAAGGTGCGAACGCCGACGTCCCAGGCCGCCAGGCAGTTGGCCAATCCCAGGCCGCGCGTGTTGTGCATGTGGGCCGCACCGGTCTTGTCACCGATGGCGCCGCGCACCTTGTTGAACAGGCGCCGCACCTGCGCCGGATTGGCCACACCCGAGGTATCCGACAGGCCGACTTCGTCGGCGCCGGCGGCGATGCACTCGCTGGCCAGCCAGACCACCTCCTCTTCCTTCACCTCGCCCTGGATCGTGCAGCCGAACGCGGTGGACATGCCGGTCTCGATCTTGACGCCGGGGGCGACCTCGTCACGCAGCCGGGCGATCGCGCGCACCTCGGCGATCATCTCTTCGCGCGTCTTGCGGACATTGGCCATGGAATGGGCTGCGCTGGCCGAGACCGGAATCGTGATCTTGTGCACCCCGGCCCGCAGCGCGCTTTCGGCGCCGCGAACGTTGGGCACCAGCGCCATCACAGTCAGCCCGGGATGCGTGAGCGCGTGGCGAACGACTTCCGCCGTGTCGGCCATTTGCGGCAACAGTTTGGCTGGCACGAAGGATCCCACTTCGATCTCGCGCAGACCGCTGGCCGCCAGCGCGTCGATCCAGCGCAATTTCTGCGCCGTGGGCATGGTGGCCTTGACCGACTGCAATCCGTCGCGCGGTCCCACTTCGCTGATCAGGACTTCCGGCTCTTTCACTGGCGCATTCATGGTTCGATTCCCTGCAAAAATGGAGATGCCAATCCGTCCATGCGATTCACGCTACAGGGCAATGACGGATGCCCTGTGGGGTGTCACTTTCGCGGCCAGGATGCCGCTGGCCATGATGAGACCCATCGCCAGCCAGCTTTGAACAGGCACTGCTTCGCGCCAGATGAGGATGCTGAGCAGCGTCGTGAAAACCACCGTGCTGTAAGCCAGGCTGCCCACGGTCAGGGTATCGCCCTCCTGGTAGGCGCGCGTCATGGCAAGCTGTCCCAGCGTGGCACAAGTGGCCAGTCCGAGCAGGATCGCGAAGCCATCGAACCCGAACGGATGAAAGCCGCCAACGACCACGGAGAAGACTCCGGCCCCAACCGTCGATACCAGCGTGAAATACAGAACGATCCGCCAGGCCGGCTCGCCCAGCCGTCCCAATTGCCGGGTCGTCAGGTAGGCGATCGCCGCGCAAAGTCCCGATGTCAGGCCCAGGAGTCCGGCAGCAGTCTGATTGGCGTCGAAGGTGGGACGCAGCAGCAGGACCACGCCAATGAAGCCGAGGACGACTGCGGCGACGAGCCCCCGCCTTGGCCTCTCCTTGAACACGAGCGCGCTGAGCACAACCAGGAATAGCGGCGAGGTGTAGTTCAATGTGGTGGCCGTCGACAGCGGCAGCACGCCGATCACATGAAACAGCAGAAGCATGCCGGCCAGCCCGGCGAGACTCCTCGCAATATGCACTCGCCAGTGAGGTGACCAGGCCGGCAGTTTGTTCGCGCGCACCAGCGCGAAGACTGCCAGGACGCCGAACAGCGACCGGTAGAAGACCATTTCCGCGCCGGAGAAGTGCTTGCCGCCCAGCTTGACGAAAACCCCCATGCCCGCGAAGCACAGTCCCGCGACGATCATCCACAGGCCGCCGAGCCTGGGCAGGCTCATCGTGCGGCCGGCGCACGCCTCGCGGCTGGCGATCCAACGCTGGTTCAGGCCGCCTCCAGCCGGGCGTCGTAGAACGAGCCGAACAGCTCGGCGTCCGACGGCTTGTCTTCCTTGATCGGCACCGACACCCAGGTCGTGTTCATGTAGTGCTTCAGGTGCACGTTCTCCGACACGATATTGCCGCCCCAGGTGCCGCAGCCCAGGCTCGACGTCATGGGCATGCCGTTGTTGAATGCGCCGGCGTTGGCTTTCGACTGGGGCTGTCGAACCATGATGCGGCTGACCGGGGCCGCCAGGGCCAACTGATGGATGTGGTCCTGCTTGAACGAGTAGATGCCGCAGGAGTGGCCCTTGCCGCCGACGTTGTAGATGGCCTGCATCATGCTCAGGGCCTGGTCGAACGTGCCGTACTTGTAGACCGCCAGCAGCGTCGTCAGCTTCTCCCCCGAGAACAGGTGCTGCTTGCCGATGCCGTCGCCGATCACGACGATGAACTTGCGGTCCGCGGGGATCTGGAAGCCGGCAGCGGCGGCGAGCTTCTGCGGCGCGATCGCCACCGTGTCGCCCAGCCGGTGGCCTTCGTCGTCCCACATCGCCTTGCGCAGCATGGCTTTCTCGGATTCGCTCGCAACATGGCCGCCTTCCTTGACCAATTGCGCCAGCATCGCGTCGTAGATGCCTTCCTGGATGACCAGGTTGCCGTCGGCCGAGCAGCCCGAACCGAAGTCGGAGGTCTTGGAGAGGCGCGTGTTGCGGGCCGCTTCCTCGATGTTGGCGGTCTCGTCGATGATCATGGTGGCGTTGCCGGCGCCCACGCCGTAGGCCGGAGTTCCCGAGCTGTAGGCGGCGCGCACCATCGGCTGGCCGCCGGTGGCGATCACCAGGTCGGCCCGTGACATCAGCGCCTGCGACATCGGGATGTTCACCCGGGTCAGGCACTGCAGCAGGTCGGCGGGTGCGCCCTCGCGCTCGAGCGCCTCGCGCATCAGCCGCACGGTCTCGAACGAGGTCTTCTTGGCGCGCGGGTGCGGCGAGAAGATGACGGCGTCGCGTGCCTTGATGGCATAGATCGCATTGCCCGCTGGCGTCAGGTCGGGGTTGGTGGTGGGCACGATGCAGGCGATGACGCCGACCGGCTTGCCGTATTTGACGATGCCCTTTTCCGGCAGCTCCTCGATGATGCCCACGCTTTTTTGCCGAAGCGCATCGCGCAGCACGCCGCGGATCTTCATGCGCTTGTTCATGCGGCTCTCGGCGTCGCCCAGGCCGCTTTCCTTGATACCCATGTCGACCAGCCCGGTGAAGACCTTCTTGTTGGCCACGGCCCAGGCGATCGCCTGGCACAGGCGGTCGACCCGCGCCTGGTCGTAGGTTTCGATGGTGGCCAGCGCCTTGCGGGCCCGCTCGAAAGCCTGGTCCAGTTCGGCCTTCTGCTGTTCGTTGATGCCCGTCTTGATCAGCTCGGGTGCGTTCATGTGGGTGCTCCTGCAGGAATGTTGAGGATTCGGACTTCAGGGTTGCGGCAGCGCGCTGGTGGCTACGTGATGGACCTTTTGGCCGGGCGAATAGATGTCCATGATGTTCCAGTGCCCGGCGGTGGGCACCGGCGCGTTTTGCATCGCAACGTCGATGACGAAGGGCCGCTTCGAAGCGATCGCGCGTTCCAGCGCCGGCTTGAACTCGTCGGCGGACGTGATCTGCACGCCCTCGGCGCCATAGGCGCGGGCGATGGCGGCGTAGTCCACCAGGTACGGCTTGCCGTCCTTCACGAATTCGGTGCCGAAGGTCGTGCCGAAGTGCGCCTTCTCCAGGCCGGCGATGGTGCCGAACGCATTGTTGTTCATGATGACCCACACCACGGCGACATTCTCCTGCACCGCCGTGGCCAGCATAGCCGGGTTCTGGCCAAAACCGCCGTCACCGACCAGGGCCACCACCACCCGATCGGGACAGGCGATCTTGGCGCCGATCGCTGCGGGCCCGCCGAAGCCCATCGTCGCAAAGCCGCCCGGCGTCAGGATGCTGCCCGGCTCGTAGATCGGGAATTGCTGGCCCACGCCGTTCTTGTTCCAGCCGACGTCGGTGGTGATGAGGGCATTGCGCGGCAGCACCGCCCGCACGTCGGCCAGAATGCGTTCGGGGCGCAGCGGGAAAGCATTGCTGCGTGCATCCGCCCGGTGGCTGGCGGCTACGACTTCGCGGTTGGCGGCGATCTGCTGCTCGAGAGCGGAATTGCTGCGGCCTTCCGGATAGAGCTTCCGGGCGATGCGGTTGAGCACCGTCAGCGCCTGCTTCAAATCGGCCACCGCGCCGATCTCCACCGGGTAGTTGCGGCCGATTTCGCTGGCGTCGATATCGATGTGGATCAGCTTGCCGGGGGGAAAGTTGAACGAGTATTCCGATTCCCAGGAACTGCAGTCCGCTTCGGCGAAGCGGGTGCCCAGGCCGAACACGACGTCGGCCTCGCGGCACTTGTCGTTGATGAACGGGGTACCCCAGAAGCCGGTCATGCCCAGTGTCAAAGGATGGTCATCGGGCAGCACGCCCTTGCCCATCAGGCTGTGCGACACCGGGATGCCCATGTGGGTGACGAACTGAGCCAGTTCGGTCGTGGCATCGGCCAGCACGACGCCGCCGCCGACATGGATCAGCGGGCTCTTGGCCGCAGCCAGCATCTGGACGATGCGGGTGGCCGTCTCATCGTCGATGGAGGGCCTGTGAAGCTTCTTCGTGTGAAGCTTCAGCCGCTCGAACAATGCGACGTCGACCTCCCTGGAGAAGATGTCCATCGGCACGGAGACCAGCACCGGGCCGGGCCGCCCGCTCTCGGCAAGCTGAAAGGCCTTCTCGATGATCTCCGGGAACAATTCGGGCCGCTCGACGCGCCAGGCGCGCTTGACGAACGGCCGATAGATCTCCGATTGCGCCGCATCCGCGTGCAGGTTGACCTCCTGGTGCGGGTGCTTGCCATAGTAGTGGCTGGGCACGTCGCCGGCGATCACGACCAGCGGGATGGAATCCAGGGAGGCGTTGGCAACCCCGGTGGCGGCATTGGTCAGCCCGGGGCCGAGGTGGGTGAGGACCACCGCGGTTTGCCGCCTGGCGCGCGCGTAGCCATCCGCCGCATGCGCGGCCACCTGTTCGTGGCGCGTGTTGACGAACTTGATCGAACTCTTTTCCAGTGCGGCGAGAACCGCGATATTGGTATGACCGCAAAGGCCGAAGATGTGTTCGATACCCCGGGCCTCGAGGTATTGGACCAACTGGCGGGAAATCAGTTCTTTCACGGCTCGCTCCGATCGTTCGTTGAAGTGCGGATAGGGCTTAATATAGCACACTGGAATCCGGTTCCATATTGGAATTTGATTCCAAACTGGTATGATGGGCGAGCGGAGGACGATTGATGAGCAGCACTCTTGAGCGGTCTTTGAACATCCTTGAATTCCTGGCCGGGCATCCGGAGGGGCTGGCGCTGGCCGACATTGCCGAGTACCTGGCAATGCCCCGTAGCGCCTGCCATCGCCTGCTGACGGAACTGGTGCGCTGCCGTTATGTGAGGCAGGTGCGCGAGCACGGCGACTACGCCCTGACAACCAAGCTCGCTGCGCTGGGCCTCAGTTTCCTGAGCAGTTCGGGCATCGTCGATATCGCCCAGCCGCTGATCGACCGTCTGGCCGCCATTTCCGGCGAACTGGTCCGGCTCGCGGTTGTCGATGGCGACCGTCTCACGTTCGTGGCCAAGGCGCAGGGCGCGCGCTCAGGCCTGCGCTATGACCCGGACATGGGCATCGACGTGCAGCTTTCCTGCAGCGCGGCCGGCCATGCCTGGCTGATGACCTTGAGCGATGAAGAGGCCGTCGCCATCGTGTCGAAACAGGGCTTCGGCGACCCCAGGCACTTCGGCCCCAACGCGCCGACGACGATCAAGGCACTCACCCGGATCCTGCAAGATGACCGCAAGCGCGGTTTCAGCATCATCAGCGAGATGTATTCACCGGGTATGACGGCCATGGCGGCGCCGGTGCGGCGCAAGGGCTTGCCCGTGACCGGCGTGGTCACTATCGCCGGACCTCTGATGCGCCTGACCGAGAAACGCATGCTGGAGCTCGGTGCTGACCTGATGGGCGTCGCGGCCGAACTCGCCACGTCCAGTTCCGTCTCGCCCCTGTTCGATCAGCACCGGCCTGCCGGCACGACTTCAAGCGAGCGAAGCGAGCAGCGAGGCGACGGCCGCCCGGCCGCGTTGCGCGAGCTCGAGCGGTGACAGCGTGCGGGCCAGCGTCCGGCACGGCGCCTCCAGGCTCAGCGCAATCCCGGGCGGCAATGCGCGGAGCATGCCGGTCATGTCCAGGTTGCCTTCGCCGGGAAACCGGCGCTCGTTGCGCGCCTGGAAGATCATGGTTTCGAAATCGTGCGGACGCGGACCGTAGGCATCGCAGATCTGGGCGTGGGTGATCAGCGCCGCCGGCACTTCCGCTATGTCCGCGGGGGTGCCGCCGGACCGGTCGACATGGATGGTGTCGACCAGCACGCGGGCCTCGGGCTGATCCGCCGCCTGCACCACGCTCACGGCGTCCGCCAGCGTCCTCACGCCCGACCAGGGCGTGGCTTCCAGATTCATCGTCAGCCCGAACGGCCGCGCGACCTCGCAGAGCCGGGCCAGCAGCGCCGCGAGGATCCCGTGATCGGGCTCGTCACCGTTGACCATGGCATGGCTCGCGCCCAGCCGGGCGGCGGATTCGAAGATCGGCTCGAACGC
>JAAOZX010000276.1 GCA_012274225.1 Comamonadaceae bacterium
GCCTGTGGGAGATCACCCACAAGATGCAGACCAGCGGCGATGCCAAGGGCCAGGACCGGATGGCGCAGGTTAACCAGCAAATGGCCAACATGTCGCCCGAGCAGCGCAAGAAGGTCGAGGAAATGATGGCCAGGAACGGCGTCAAGATGGGGCCGTCCAGCCCTGGCGTTGGCATGAGCATGAAGATCTGCATGACCAAGGAGATGGCCGAGCGCAACGAGGTACCGGCGCAGCAGGGCGACTGCAAGACAACCCAGCAGTCCCGCAGCGGCAACACCATGAAGATGGCGTTCAGCTGCGGCACGCCGCCCTCCACCGGCGAGAGCCAGATCACCTTCGTGAGCCCCGAGGCCTACACCACGAAGATGGTGATGACCAGCATGGCCAGCGGCAAGCCGCAGAAGGTGGACATGGAAGGCGGCGGCAAGTGGCTGGGCGCCGATTGCGGCAACGTCAAGCCGATTGCGCCGCCGAAGAAGGGCTGACCGCGCTCAGGCCGGTCGCGCGATTTGCGCCGCGGCGCTCCGGCCGCCGAAGATGGCGGTGCCGATCCGCACCATCGTGCTGCCCGCGGCGATCGCGGCCTCCAGATCGACCGTCATGCCCATCGACAAGGTGTCCAGCGCCAGCCCGGCGTCGCGCAGGCTGTCGAACAAGGCCCTGGTGCGCAGATGGACAGTCTTCTGACCCTCGAACCCTTCGACCGGTTCGGGGATCGTCATCAGTCCGCGCAAGGCGATCCGTGGCAAACGCGCCACTTCGCGGGCCAGCGCCAGCACTTCCTGCGGCGCAACCCCCGACTTGGTCGGTCCGCCATCGATGTTGACCTGGATGCACACCTGCAGCGGGGCCATTCCCGCGGGCCTTTGCTCGGACAGGCGCTGTGCCACCTTCAGCCGGTCGACCGTGTGCGCCCAGTCGAAGTGGGTCGCCACCAGCCGCGTCTTGTTGCTCTGGATCGGGCCAATGCAGTGCCATTGCAGAGGCAGGTCGGCGAGCAGCCCGATCTTCTCCACCGCTTCCTGGATGTAGTTTTCGCCGAACGCGGTCTGTCCCGCCGCAAAGGCTTCGCGCACCGCTTCGGGGCCGAAGGTCTTGGACACCGCCAGCAAGCGGACTTCCTTCACATCGCGTTGCGCCGCTGCACAGGCGGCTGCCATTCGCTCGTGAACACGCTGGAGGTTGGTGCGAATCGTGGTCATAATCAGCCGACAACCTGTAACGTTTTCCAACAAAAGAGGGGACTCGTGGATATTACCCAGCTGCTGGCGTTCAGCGTCAAGAACAAGGCTTCCGACCTGCACCTGTCCGCCGGCCTGCCCCCGATGATCCGCGTCCACGGCGACGTGCGACGGATCAACATCGAGGCGCTGGACCACAAGCAGGTCCACGCCATGGTGTACGACATCATGAACGACACCCAGCGCAAGACCTACGAGGAGTTCCTGGAGGTCGACTTTTCCTTCGAAATCGACGGGCTGGCCCGCTTTCGCGTCAACGCCTTCAACCAGTACCGCGGCGCGGGGGCCGTGTTCCGGACCATCCCGTCCAAGATCCTGACGCTCGAGCAGCTCAACGCGCCCAAGATCTTCGGCGAACTGGCGCTCAAGCCGCGCGGCATGGTACTGGTGACCGGGCCGACCGGCTCGGGCAAATCCACCACGCTGGCGGCCATGGTGAATTTCCTGAACGAGACCGAGTACGGCCACATCCTGACGGTGGAGGACCCGATCGAGTTCGTGCACGACTCCAAGAAGTGCCTGATCAACCAGCGCGAAGTGGGCAACATGACGCTGTCGTTCGCCGCCGCCCTGCGGTCGGCCCTGCGGGAAGACCCTGACGCCATCCTGGTCGGCGAAATGCGCGACCTGGAGACCATCCGCCTGGCGATGACCGCCGCCGAAACCGGCCATCTGGTGTTCGGCACCCTGCACACATCCAGCGCGGCCAAGACGGTGGACCGCATCATCGACGTGTTCCCGGCCGAGGAAAAGGAAATGATCCGCGCCATGCTGTCGGAGTCGCTGCAGGCGGTGATCTCGCAGACGCTGTGCAAGACCAAGGACGGCAGCGGCCGGGTGGCGGCGCACGAGATCATGATCGGCACCTCGGCCATCCGCAACCTGATCCGCGAGGCCAAGATCGCCCAGATGTACTCGGCCATCCAGACCGGCAACGCCTACGGCATGCAGACGCTCGACCAGAACCTCGCCGACCTGGTCAAGCGCAACATGATCAGCCCGGGCGAGGCCCGCGGCAAGGCCAAGATCCCCGAGAATTTCCCCGGTTGAAGCGCGCAGCGCCACCGTCACCGGATTCCAAACGCAAGAAGGACCGCCATGGAACGCGACCAGGCAACCAAGTTTATCAACGACCTGCTCAAGCTGATGGTCAGCCGCAACGGCAGCGACCTGTTCGTCACCGGTGATTTCCCGCCGGCGATCAAGGTCGACGGCAAGATCACCAAGGTTTCGCCGCAGCCGCTCAACGCCGCGCACACGCTGGCGCTGACCCGCTCGATCATGAACGACAAGCAGGCGGCAGAGTTCGAGCGCACCAAGGAGTGCAATTTCGCGATCTCGCCGCCGGCCATCGGGCGCTTCCGCGTCAATGCCTTCGTGCAGCAGGGCAAGGTGGGGATGGTGTTGCGGGTGATCCCGCAGGTACTGCCGACCATCGACGGCCTGGGGCTGCCCAAGGTGCTCAAGGACGTGGTGATGTCCAAGCGCGGCCTGTGCATCCTGGTGGGCGCCACCGGCTCGGGCAAGTCCACCAGTCTGGCCGCGATGGTCGACTGGCGCAACGAGAACTCGCAGGGCCACATCATCACGATCGAGGACCCGGTGGAATTCGTGCACCCGCACAAGAACTGCGTGGTCACGCAGCGCGAGGTCGGGCTGGACACGGACAGCTGGGAAGCCGCGCTGAAGAACACCTTGCGGCAGGCGCCCGACGTCATCCTGATGGGCGAAATCCGCGACCGCGAGACCATGGAGCATGCCATCGCCTTCGCTGAAACCGGGCACCTGTGCATGGCCACCCTTCACGCCAACAGCGCCAATCAGGCGCTGGATCGCGTCATCAACTTCTTCCCCGAGGAGCGGCGGGCTCAGCTGCTGATGGACCTCTCGCTCAACCTCAAGGCCTTCATCTCGCAGCGGCTGGTGCCCAAGCAGGACGGCAAGGGCCGATCGGCGGCGGTGGAGATCATGCTCAATACCCCGCTGGTGTCCGACCTGATCTTCAAGGGCGAGGTGTCCGAGATCAAGGAGATCATGAAGAAGAGCCGCAACCTGGGCATGCAGACGTTCGACCAGGCACTCTACGACCTGTACGAAACCAGCGTCATCACCTACGAGGACGCGCTGCGCAACGCCGACTCGCTCAACGACCTCCGGCTGCACATCAAGCTCAACAGCCAGCGCGCCAAGGCCTCCGATCTGTCGGCCGGGACGGAGCACCTGGCCATCGTTTAACTTTCAAAACGCCTTTGGCGTTTTGAAAGTTGTTCTGATTCGATGAGAAAGGCCGGGGAGACCCCGGCCTTTCTCATGGCGCGGTCGCTCTGCGCGCTGCTCCGATCGACCGGTGCCCCTGCGGGGGTCACGGAGATAACCGCCGGGCCTTCTAGAATCGCGCATCGATCAACATAGGACAAGCGATGCCCACTCTCAATCCGAAGACGTACGAACCCACGCCGAGCCGCAAAGTGGCCTTTCTGGGCCTTGGCGTGATGGGCGTTCCCATGGCCGGGCATTTGTCGCTGGCCGGCCATGACGTGTGCGTGTACAACCGCAGCGCGGCCAAGGCCCAGGCCTGGACCCAGGAGTTCAAGGGCCGGGCGGCGGCGACGCCGCGTGAAGCAGCGGCCGGCCGCGACATCGTGTTCTGCTGCGTCGGCAACGACGATGACCTGCGTTCGGTGATGCTGGGGGCCGACGGGGCCTTTGCCGGCATGAAGCCCGGCGCGATTCTGGTCGACCACACCACGGCTTCGGCCAACATTGCGCGTGAGCTGTTCGCGCAGGCACAAAAGAGCGGGCTGCATTTCGTCGATGCGCCTGTGTCGGGCGGCCAGGGCGGCGCGCAGAACGGCATGCTCACGGTGATGTGCGGCGGCGAGGCGGCGTCGTTCGAGGCCGCCCGGCCGGTGGCGATGGCCTATGCCCGAGCCATGACGCTATTGGGCGCACCGGGATCCGGCCAGCTGGCCAAGATGGTCAACCAGACCGCGATCGCGGGCCTGGTGCAGGGCCTGTCCGAGGCGATCGCCTTCGGCCAGAAGGCCGGCCTGGACATGGTGCAGGTGCTGGAGGTGATCGGCAAGGGCGCCGCGCAGAGCTGGCAGATGGACAACCGCGGCAAGACCATGATCGAGGGCAAGTTCGATTACGGATTCGCCGTGGACTGGATGCGCAAGGACCTGGGGCTGGTGCTCGAGGAGGCCAAGCGCAACGGCGCGCGGCTGCCGGTGACGGCCCTGGTCGACCAGTTCTACGCCGACGTGCAGGCCAAGGGCGGCCGGCGCTGGGACACGTCCAGCCTGATCAGCCGATTGAAATGAAC
>JAAOZX010000277.1 GCA_012274225.1 Comamonadaceae bacterium
ATGCCGAAGGCTTCTGGACCGACTACCAGGAATTCCTCAAGAACCCCGGTCCGGTGGTGATCGGCGCCATGCCGGGCGCCAGCTGCTTCGGCCCGGCCTACGAGTTCTCCTTCATCCTGGACACCGACCTGCGCCGCCGCAAGCTGCGCAACAAGGTGCCGATCACCTTCGTCACCAGCGAACCCTACATCGGCCACCTCGGCCTGGGCGGGGTGGGCGACTCCAAGTCGCTGCTCGAGTCCGACATGCGCGGCCACGACATCAAGTGGATCACCAACGCCAAGACGACCAAAGTGGAGCCGGGCAAGATGTTCGTGACCCAGCTCGACGACCTGGGCCAGGTCTTCAAGGAGCACGAGATCCCGTTCAAGCTCTCGATGATGCTGCCGGCCTTCAAGGGCGTCGACGCGGTGGCGGCCGTCCCCAACCTGTGCAATCCGCGCGGCTTCGTACTGATCGACGAATACCAGCGCAGCAAGGCCTACAAGAACATCTTCTCGGCCGGCGTCTGCGTGGCGATCCCGCCGGTCGAAGTGACGCCGGTGCCCACCGGTGCGCCCAAGACCGGCTACATGATCGAAACCATGGTGACGGCGATCGTGCACAACATCGCCGACGAGTTGAACGGCAGCACCGCCAGCACCAAGGGCACCTGGAACGCGATCTGCCTGGCCGACTTCGGCGACACCGGCGCCGCCTTCGTCGCGTTGCCGCAGATCCCGCCGCGCAACGTCAACTGGTTCAAGAAGGGCAAGTGGGTGCACCTGGCCAAGATCGCCTACGAGAAGTACTTCCTGCGCAAGCTGCGGACCGGCACATCGGAGCCGATCTACGAGAAGTACATCCTCAAGGCGCTGGGCATCGTGCGGGTGATCAAGTGAGATCCGCCGCCGTGTCATTTTTCACCCTTTGAATCCAACAGGAGTTTCCCCATGTCCGGCTCCGCAGAAATGGCAGGCGTCCAGCCGCTGACCTTCCGACGCTTCAAGGACGGCGATCACAAGCCGCTGGCCTGGCAGCAGGAGATCTTCGACGCGGACCACTCGCACAAGTGTCCGACCTACGTCCAGAGCACCCCGCCCTGCCAGGGCAGCTGCCCCTCGGGCGAGGACATCCGCGGCTACCTCAACATCGTGCGCGGCATCGAGAAGCCGCCGGCCGGGGTGCCCTGGCAGGAATACGCCTGGCGCCGTCTGACCGATGCCAATCCGCTGCCCTCGGTGATGGGACGGGTGTGCCCGGCGCCCTGCGAGTCGGGCTGCAACCGCAACGAGGTAGAGGACTACGTCGGCATCAACTCGGTCGAGCACTTCCTGGGCGAGTGGGCGATCGAACACAAGCTCGCGTTCCCGAAGCCGGCGACCACCAGCGGCAAGAAAGTTGCGGTGATCGGCGGCGGCCCTGCCGGCCTGTCCGCGGCTTACCAGCTGGCGCGCAAGGGCCACTCGGTCACGCTCTTTGACGAGCGCGCCGAACTCGGCGGCATGATGCGCTACGGCATCCCGGGGTTCCGCACGCCGCGCGCGGTGCTCGACGCCGAGATCCAGCGCATCCTCGACCTGGGCGTGGAAGCCCGGATGAACTGCCGCATCGGCACCGACGTGACCATGGACCAATTGCGCGCCGACTACGACGCCGTGTTCCTGGGCCTGGGCGCGCAATCGGGCCGGCCGCTGGCGGTGGACGGTGCCGACTCTCCCAACTGCGTCACGGCTACCGCTTTCCTGAAGGCCTTCAACGACGGCCGCATGCGCTTCGTCGGCAAACGGGTGGTGGTGGTGGGCGGCGGCGACACCTCGATCGACGTGGCCACCGTGGCCCGCCGGCTGGGCCATATCGAGCACACCCACGAGGGCGACCGACCGGAAGCGGTGATCGCCGGCCATGCGGCCCATGACGTGGCGTCGGTGTCGGCACGCCAGGGCGCGGAGGTGACCCTGACGTCCATCTTCACCGTCGACAAGATGCAGGCCAACAAGCACGAGGTCGAACAGGCCCTGAGCGAAGGCATCGCGATCCGCGGCGGACTGGTACCGGTGGCCGTGATTCGCGACGCCTCCGGCCGCGCCACCGCGTTGCGGGTGGCGCGCTGCGAGGCGAAGATCGTGGCCGGCCGGCTCGACATCAAGCAGATCGAGGGCACGGAAGAAGACATCGAGGCCGACCTGATCGTCTCGGCGATCGGCCAGGCGGTCGACTTCACCGGTCTGGAGAGCCTGAACAACGGCAAGGGCGGCATCAGCGCCGACAAGAACTACCAGGTGCAGGGCCAGCCCGGCATGTTCGTGGGCGGCGACGTGGTGCGGCCCCACCTGCTCACGACCGCGATCGGCCACGGCGCGATCGCCGCCGACGGCATCGACCGGCACCTGAATGCCGAGCCGCTGGACAAGCGGCCCAAGATCGACGTGCACGGCTTCGACCTGATGCGCAAGATCGTCGAGAAGGGCCTGCCAGTGGGCCACATCGAGGAGCCGCTGCGCGGCACCGACCTGAGCACTGGCGCGATCCACAACTACGAGAACCGCTCGGACCGCTATGTCATAGCGCACACCGAACTGTTCCTGGGCCACTTCCCCTACACGCCGCGGAACCGGCGCAAGGTGGTGACGCTGACCAAGGACGAGGCGCTGAGCAACTTCGAGGAGCGGGTGCTGCCGCTGCTCGAAGCGCAGGCCCAGGCGGAGGCCAAGCGCTGCATGAGCTGCGGCCAGTGCTTCGAATGCGACAACTGCGTCGTCTACTGCCCGCAGACGGCCGTTTTCAAGGTATCCAAGACCAAGTCCACCACCGGCCGCTACGTCGACACCGACTACGACAAGTGCATCGGCTGCCACATCTGCAAGGACGTGTGCCCCACCGGCTACATCCAGATGGGGCTGGGGGAATAACCATGCGCGCCCGGGTCGCGGTCCTGTTGCTGCTGCTCGCCGGCGCTGCCGTCGCCGGCGGCGAGAGCGGCCGCACGCCCCTGCCCGTGATCCAGTCCGCCAGGCCCGGCACCCAGTGCGTGGCCGACCCTGCCACAATGCGCCGCACCCACATGGAACTGCTCAAGCACCAGCGCGACGACACGGTGCACGGCGGCATCCGCGGCGCGAAAGTCAGCCTGAAGGCCTGCGTCGAATGCCACGCCAGCGGGCAGACGCACAGCGTGGCCGCGGCCCAGACAGATTTCTGCGTCAGCTGCCACAGCTATGCGGCGGTGCAGATCGACTGCTTCGAATGCCACGCCTCCAGGCCGGCGGCGGCGGTGGCCCTGGGGGACACCCGGTGAACGAGCGGCCCGGCGTTTCCCTGAAGGATTCGCCCGTGGGCGCGAGCCGGCGCGGCTTCCTGGGCGTGGCCGCGGCCGGACTCGCCGGCGCGATGCTCGCGCCCGGCATCCAGCTGATCGAGATTGCGCGAGCTGCCACGCCGCAGGCCGGAGCCAATCCGGGCGTGCGCTGGGGCATGTTGATCGACACCACGAAATGCGCAACCGGCTGCACCGACTGCGTGACGGCCTGCAGCACCGAGAACGGCCTGGGCGGCGGCACCCGCCCCACCGATCCGCAATGGCTGCGCAAGGTCGAGATCAAGGAGATCAAGACCGGCCGCACGGCCTCGGTGCCGGTGATGTGCCAGCACTGTGCCGAGCCGCCCTGCGTCGACGTCTGCCCCACCGGCGCGTCGTTCAAGCGGGCCGATGGCATCGTGCTGGTGGATCGCCATGCCTGCATCGGTTGCCGCTATTGCGTCATGGCCTGCCCCTACAAGGCGCGCTCGTTCGTGCACGAGGAGGTCACCGACCAGAAGCCGGACGTGCCGCGCGGCAAGGGCTGCGTCGAGGGTTGCACGCTGTGCGTGCACCGACTCGACCAGGGCAACAAGACCACCGCCTGCGCCGAGGCCTGCACCAAGGCGGGCCACGGCGCCATCGTGTTCGGCGACCTCAACGACCCCGACAGCGAGATTTCGCGGCGGGTGCGTGAAGTGGCGAGCACCCAGTTGCGCGCCGACCTGAGGCTGGATCCCGGCGTGCGCTACCAGGGCCTGTCATGAACAGCCGCAACCAAGACCGCAACTTCTGGCTCCTGGCCGCGCTGGGTGCGCTGGTGGCAGGCATCGGCGTGGCCGCCGCGCACCGGATGGAGTCGCACGGCCACGTCATCACCGGCATGAACAACCAGGTCGTGTGGGGCCTGCCGCATGTGTTCGCGATCTTCATGATCGTCGCCGCCTCGGGCGTGCTGAATGTCGCCTCGGTCGGGTCGGTGTTCGGCCAGGCGCCCTACAAGCCGCTGGCGCGGTTGTCGGGATTGCTGTGCCTGGCGCTGCTGGCCGGCGGGTTGATGGTGCTGATGCTGGACCTGGGGCGGCCCGACCGGGTGATCGTCGCCGCGACGCATTACAACTTCACGTCGATGTTCGCCTGGAACGTGTTCCTCTACTCGGGCATGGCGGCGATCGTCGTCGTCTATCTTTGGACGATGTTCGAGCGACGGTTCAACGCCTGGTCCAAGCCGGCCGGCCTGGCCGTGCTGATCTGGCGCTTCGTGCTCACCACCGGCACCGGCTCGATCTTCGGCTTCCTGGTCGCGCGGCAGGCCTATCAGTCGGCGTTGTTGGCGCCCCTGTTCATCGTGCTGTCGCTGGCGTGGGGCTTGGCGGTGTTCCTGCTGGTTCAGGCGCCGCTGTATGCGCGTGAAGATCGGCACCTTTCACCGCAGCTGCAGCGCCGGCTGGCGCGCCTGCTGGGCATTTTCGTGGCGGCGTCGCTCTACATGGTGGCGGTGTATCACCTCACCAACCTGTACTTCGCGCGCCAGGGCGCGTTCGAAACCTTCATCCTGCTGGGCGGCGGAATCCATCCGCTGCTGTTCTGGGGCGGCTACGTGCTGGCCGGGAGCGCCCTGCCACTGGTGCTGCTGTTCCATCCCCGGCTGGGCGGCGAACGCTGGACCCTGGCGGCCGCGCTGCTGGTGGTGCTGGGCGCGTTCGCCTGGCTGTTCGTCTTCGTCATCGGGGGCCAGGCATTTCCGCTCGATATCTTCCCGGGTTACACGGCCACCAGCAGCTTTGCCGACGGCGCGGTGACACGTTACACGCCGTCGCTGCCGGAGCTGCTGCTGGGAATCGGCGGCGTCGGCGCCGCCTTCCTGCTCACCATGACCGGCGTCCGGGTGCTCGATTTCCTGCCGGAAGACGACTACGCCATGGCGGCGCAGGAGTGACGATGGACCGCTTGCTGGTTTCCGCCGCACACAAGTCTTCGGGCAAGACCACGATCGCGCTCGGCCTGTGCGCGGCGCTCGCGGCGCGGGGCCAGCGCGTACAGCCGTTCAAGAAGGGACCCGACTACATCGACCCGATGTGGCTGGCCCAGGCCGCCGGCCGGCCCTGCTTCAACCTCGACCCGTACCTGATGGATGCGGCGGGCGTGCAACGCTGCTTCACCGCCGCGCTGGGCGACGCGCAGATTGCCATCGTCGAAGGCAACAAGGGGCTGTACGACGGTCTCGCGCTTGACGGCAGCAACAGCAACGCCGCCCTTGCGCGGCAACTCGGACTGCCGGTACTGCTGGTGCTCGATGCGCGCGGCATGACGCGCGGTGTGGCGCCGCTGATCCTGGGCTACCAGGCGTTCGACCGCGACATTCGAATTGGCGGCGTGATCCTGAACCGGGTCGGCGGCGCGCGCCACGAGGCCAAGCTGCGCGCCGTGATCGAACACTACACCGACGTGCCGGTGCTCGGCGCCATCGCCGAGGACTCGCGGCTGGCGCTGGCCGAACGCCATCTCGGGCTGATGTGCAGCAGCGAGGTCGCCGATGCATCGCAGCGGGTCGCGGCCATCGGCGAGATCGTGGCCGCGCAGGTCGACCTCGAGCAGGTCCGCGCGCTGGCCGCTTCCGCCGGTGCGGGCCCGGCCGCCGGGCCGTGCGGCGCAGGCAGCCGGCAGCGCGACCTGCGCATCGGCATCGCCCGGGATCGCGCCTTCGGCTTCTATTACCCCGACGATCTGCAGGCGCTCGAAGCCGCCGGTGCGACGCTGGTGCCGTTCGACACCTTGCGCGACCAGCGGCTGCCGGACATGGACGGGTTGTTCATCGGCGGCGGCTTCCCGGAAGCCTGCATGGACGAACTCGAAGCCAACGTGGCGCTGCGTGCCGCACTGCGCGAGGCCATCGAGGACGGGCTGCCCGCCTATGCCGAGTGCGGCGGCCTGATGTACCTGGCGCGCAGCATCACCTGGCGCGGCCGCACGGCCCGCATGGTCGGCGCAATCCCGGGCGACGCCGTGATGCACGAGCGGCCGGTCGGACGCGGCTACATGCGCCTGAGCGAGACCGGCGCCATGCCCTGGCCGGGCGGGCCGGCGGACGGCGAGCCCGCGGGCCCGGTGCACGGCCACGAATTCCACCATTCCAGCCTGGACAACCTGCCGCCCGGCATGGCGTTCGCGTACCGCGTGCAGCGCGGTCACGGCATCGACGGCAAGCACGACGGGCTGCGGGTGCACAACCTGCTGGCCTCCTATGCCCATCTGCGCAGCGGTGCGGGGTCGCAGTGGGCCGGCCGGTTCGCGGCTTTCGTGCGCCAGGCCCGGCGGAATCCGGGCGCAGTGGCGCCGGAAGCGCTGGCATTGAGCATCTGATGGGAGTGCAAGACGATGATGCGCGACATGCAGAGATTCGTGGTGGCGGGCGGCCAGGCGATCGCCACCGACAGCGAGGGCTATCTGCGGAGCCTTTCGGACTGGTCGGAGGACTTCGCGATGGTCCTGGCCCGCGAGGAAGGTCTGCAACTGACGCCGGAGCACTGGGAAGTGATCCGCTTCCTGCGCAGCCACTACCAGGAGCACGGGGTGCAGGCGCAGGTGCGCGTGATGATTCG
Organism: Comamonadaceae bacterium; assembly: GCA_012274225.1. Taxonomy (GTDB): domain Bacteria; phylum Pseudomonadota; class Gammaproteobacteria; order Burkholderiales; family Burkholderiaceae_C; genus Ramlibacter. The sequence continues at coordinate 6,880 of JAAOZX010000277.1, forward strand.
CCACTTCACCCGCACATGGGGACCGGACCGCGGCAGCAACCATTACCTGCACGACCTCTTTCCGGTGGGCGGGCCGCAAAAGCAGGGCAACCGGCTGGCCGGCCTGCTGCGCACCAAGGGCGAACATTGAAGGAAGCGCCATGACATTCAGCATCACCGCACCCGCTGTGCAGGAAATCCTGGCGGCGGCCGCCCGCAGCGACGCGCTGGGCCTGGCCCTGCGCGTCGCCGCCAAGGGAACGGCCGACGGCATCGATTACGGCATGGGGTTCGACGAACCGGGCGAGGACGACGAGGTCCAGGACTTCAGCGGCTTGACGGTCGTCGTCGCCGCGCCCAGTCGCCGCTGGCTGGAAGGTACGGTGCTGGACTACGTCGAGATCGAGCCGGGCCGCCACGATTTCATCTTTGTCGCGGCGGCGCTGTCGGGCGCGGGCTGCGCCACGCCCGCCGCCAGCGCCGCCAAGAGCTGCGGTGGCGGCGGCTGCTCCGGCTGCGGCCACTGATGCACGCCTTCACCATGACCGTCACCATGACCTTCACCAGGAACCATCGATGAACTCATTTGCAGACGTCCCCGCCATGATCGCGGCCTGCGGCGCCAGCCCCGGCAAGGTCTATCTGGTTGGGGCCGGACCCGGCGATCCCGAACTGCTGACGCTGCGCGCCGCGCGCCTTCTGGCGCAGGCGCAGGCCGTGGTGTACGACCATCTGGTCGGCCCCGACGTGCTGGCGCTGGTGCACCCGGCGGCACGGCGCATTTATGTCGGCAAGGAGCGCAGCCATCACACCATGGTGCAGGAGGACATCAACACGCTGCTGGTGCGGCTGGCGCGCGAGGGCCTGAGCGTGGTTCGCCTGAAGGGCGGCGACCCGTTCATTTTCGGCCGCGGCGGTGAGGAGTTGCAGGTGCTGGCGGCCCATGGCGTGCCGTTCGAGGTGGTGCCCGGCATCACGGCGGCCTGCGGGGTGTCGAGCTACGCCGGCATTCCACTGACCCACCGCGACTACGCGCAATCCTGCCTGTTCGTCACCGGCCACCTGAAGGACGGCACCTGCAATCTCGACTGGGCCGCGCTGGCCCGGCCGCGCCAGACGCTGGCGATCTACATGGGGCTGGCCGTGCTGCCCACGCTCTGCGCGCAATTGATTGCCCACGGTTTGCCGGCGGATCTTCCGGCGGCGGTAATCGAACAGGGCACCCTGGCGACGCAGCGCGTGGTCGCGGCGACGCTGGCGGACCTGGCGCCGGCGGTGGCCGCCGCGGGCTTGAAGTCGCCTTGCCTGACCATCGTCGGCGAGGTGGTGCGCCTGCGCGAGCAGCTGGCGTGGTTCGAACCCGCGGCCACGCAGTCGCACTACACCGAGTCCCTCCTCATCGCCGGAGCCTGAATGAACAAAGCCCTCGCCCTCCCCGTTCTCCTGGCCGGCCTGCTGGCCGCCGCGCAGGTACCAGCGCAGACCCAGTCGACGGCAATGTCCGCACCTTGGGCCCAGGCGATGTGCAGCGCCTGGAACGCCGACCCCGCACTGACCGGCAAGCTGGTCGACTCCGGCTGGATCAAGAACGACGCCGGCCGCGGCTTCAAGGCGATGCAGATCTATCGCGCCGACTGCCCCAGCAGCGGACGCATCGAGATGAAGATCGCGCTGAAGGACGACAAGGCGCAGTGCATCTATGGCGGCGCCGCAATGACGCAGGCGCTGGAAGGCGGCGCCGACTACCTGATGTGGGCCGACACGCCGCGTTGGCGCGAGATGGGCGCCGGCGAATACGGCCCGATGCGCGCGATGATGTTCGGCCGCCTGAATTTCGCCGGCCCGAAGATGGAAGCGATGGGCAACATGGGCCCGTTCGAGAGTTTCCTGCGGCTGGTGGGCCAAGTCCCCGGTGAATGGAGCGCCTGCCCGTGACGGGCCGCAAAGGGCCGTCTTGCAGGTGGGCACCTCGGGTGCCCACCGGGTCGCATCGCGCGAAGGAGCGTGCAGCGCGGTCCCCCTTGCGGGCTGGAGCCGGCTTTGCCGGTCCGGCCCGCACCGATCAGCCACTTCGAAAAATCGCCTCGGTGACTTTTCGAAGTCAGCGAGCGCTGGAGGTGCGCGCCTCGACGGCGAAAACCGCGGCCTCGACCCGCGAGCTCAGGCTCAGTTTCGAAAGGATGTGGCGCACATGGAGCTTCACCGTGTCGTGGCTGATGTCCAGGGCACGTGCGATGGTCTTGTTGCTTTCGCCGCGCGCCAGGTGCTCGAGGATCTCGCGCTGGCGCTCGGTCAACGAGGCCAGCAGGTCCTGCCGCTCGGGGCGGCCCGACTGAAGCATCTGCGCAAGCTTGAGCGTCAGCGCCGGTGCCACCACCAGTTCGCCGCGCGCCGCGCGGCCGATGGCGGCGATCACGTCCTCCGGTTCCATGTCCTTGAGCAGGTAGCCCTTGACCCCCAGCCGCAAGGCGGCGGCCAGGTCGTCCTGCGCGTCGCTCATGGTGAGAATCAGCGCGGGTGTCTCGATGCCCGCCGCGCGCAGGCGCCGCAGCAGCGTGAGGCCGTCGGTGGCGGGCATCCTCAGGTCCAGCACCACCAGGTCGGGCTGATGTTCGGTGAGCAGGCCGGCCACCTTCTCGGCGTCGCCGGTCGACGCGGCGACCTTCATGTGGCCGCGCTGCTGCAACAGGTCCGTGAGCCCGTTGCGGCAAAGCGAATGGTCGTCCACCAGGACGATCTTGAGCTGGGTGGTTTCGTTCACGCTGCACCTCCGGTGCGGTTGCCGATCGGCACCGCGAGGCGGACCTGCGTGCCGCCTTCGGCGCGCGGTGCCACGGTGAGATCGCCTCCCAGCCGCCGCGCACGTTCCGACATGATGTCCATGCCATAGTGTGCGCCATCGCGCGGCCCCGCGTCACCTGTTTGGGCCCCCACGCCGTCGTCTTCGATGCGCACTACGACCCCCGCCAGGGTCGGCTCGACACCGAGCCAGACGTGCCGGGCACCCGAATGCTTTTCTACATTGGCGAGTGCCTCCTGCACGATGTGAAAGATGTCCAGCTCTTCGGTTTCGGACAGGCGCAGCGCCGGCATGCCGTTGGCCAGCTTCAGCTCGATGCCGGTGCGCGCACTGAAGCGTGCCGCCAGCGCGCCCAGCGCCCGGGCCAGCCCGAGCGGGTCCATCCGGGTGCGGAACTGGGTCACGATCTGGCGCAGGCTGCTGTGGGCGTCGCCCAGCGTCTCGCGCACGTCGTCGAGGTATTTCAGGGCCCGCTGCTGATCCTGCGCTTCGATCGCATCGCGCAGCAACGGCAGGCGCATGTCGACGAAGGTCAGGTTCTGCGCGACCGCATCGTGGATCTCGGCGGCCATCGCCTGACGCTCGTGCATCACGGTCGCGCGCAGGTTTTCGGCTTCCAGCCGGATGTTGTCCAGCGCCAGTCCCAGCAGGTCGCCGATCGAGCGCAGCAAGGCAGCGGTCTCGGGGCCGGGGCGGTTGTCGGCGGCGAAGAACAGGTTGTAGACGCCAAGCACACGGTTGCGATGCAACAGCGGCACCGCCATCACGTGGCGGCAGCCGGCACCGAAATATTCGCCGCAGTTGCGCGAGGCGCAGCGGCTCAGATCGGAGGCCCAGATCACGCGCCGCTTTGCGGCCGCTTCGCCGCAGCAGCCGCAATGGCTGTCCACCAGCCGCTCGGCATCGCGCACGCTGTCGGGCAGTCCCGTGGAGCCCACCAGCTCGAGGCGGTCGCCCTGCAGCGACAGCACGCGCACCGCGCCGGCCTGCGCATTCGCGAGCGTGACGATCGGATCGAGGAAGCGTTGCAGCAGTTCGCTCAAATCGCTGCCCACGGCCAGGTCCGCCGTGATCTGGGCGAGGATGGCCGAGGGAGCCACCGAAGCAGCGTCTGAGGGTTGCAATTGCGTCGTCGCTTCGAAACGCGGCCAGGGGAAAGGTTCCGACATGGCTGCGGTGGCGGAACCTGTGAGAAGCAGCGCATTGAATCGCCTTTCCTCTTGCGTGGACATAAGGGCAAATCCCTAATAGGCAAGCACAAGGCTGCTCTCAGCCGTTGAAAATTGCGCGCGCCTCCTGCGCGGACCCTCCCCACTTGGAGTATGGCGCCCCCCCCGTCCCGGTTATAGACTGGCAACGCTCCTGCTGGGCCTAATGGCGCCGACAGATCCAGGGCCTGGTGCCCCCGGATGTCGCGCGCCGGCTTGAGCCGGCCATGGAGACCCACAGAGATGCCAGACCGTCCGGTTCCACCGCAACATGCCCTGGCGTGCCGCAAGGTTCGCACTTGACGCCGATCCGGCTCGCGCTCGGCCTGTTCGTCACCTGCTTCGCGCTGGGCATCGTGCCTCGCGCGTGTTGATGCAGACAGCCTGAGCCATGAGCGACGCACTGAACTACCTGGTCAAGGTCCGCCCCGAGGCCGTGGGCCACTATTTCGCCTTCCTGAAGGATTGCGGCAAGCACCTGGACCCCAAGACCCGCAACCTGATCTCGGTGATCACCAAGGTCGACGCCCAGACCGAACGGGGCTTCCGCCAGTACCTGGGCCGCGCGCTGCGCGAGGGTTGCAGCGCCATGGAAGTGCTGGATGCGCTGCTGATGGCGTTCCCGACGCTGGGGCTGGCCAAGATCGTCTGGGCCGTGGACCTGATCCTGGCGATGGACCTGCCGGACTTTCAGCCGGCGGTGCTCGGCGCCGAGGGCCGTTGGCACGACCTGACCGCCACACGCGGATCGAAACCCGGGCAGGTGTTGCGGTTGGAGCGCGACGGCCGCGCGGTGTTCGCCTGCCGCGACACCAAGGGCTGGCGCGTGTACGACAGCCGCTGCCCGCACCAGACCACCGACATCCCGCACCTGGCGCTGGACGGCAGCACCCTCACCTGTCCCAGGCATCGCTGGGCATTCGACATCCGCACCGGCGAGTGCATCGCGAAGGGCACGAGCCCGCTGCGCCAATGGCAGTCGCGGGTAGCAGCGGGCCGGCTCGAGGCTTACTGGTAGCGGCGCAAGACCGCATTCAAACGCGTCCGATTCTTTCCACCACAACGAGGAGACAACCTTGAGAGCCTTCCGTCCCCTGATCAAGCTCATCCCGGCAGCCGCGGCCCTCGCGGCCTTGCCGGCGCTCGCCACCGACGGCTACTTCCCGCACGGCTACGGCATGAAAGCCCTGGGCATGGGTGGCACGTCCACCGCCCTGGCGCAGGACAGCATGGGGGGCGCCACCAATCCGGCCAGCATGGTCTGGACCGGGTCGCGCCTGGATATCGGCGCCAATGTCTTCATGCCGATCCGCGATGCCGAACGCAGCGGCGCCGGCTTCCCGACCCTCAACGGCAAGGTGGACAGCGGCAAGACGGCTTTCCTGATTCCGGAGTTCGGCTACAACCGCATGCTGAACGACCGGACCTCGCTCGGCGTCACCGTCTACGGCAACGGCGGCATGAACACCAGCTACCCACAGGGCAACTTCAACTGCGGCGGCGGCCCGGCCAACATGCTGTGTGGCAGTGGCGGCCTGGGTGTCGACCTGATGCAACTGATCGTCGCGCCGACCATGGCCTACAAGATCGCGCCGCAACATTCCCTGGGCGCCTCGCTGCTGCTGGGCTATCAGCGCTTCAGCGCCACCGGCCTTCAGGCCTTCGACAACGCACCCGGCTTCCCGCCGTTCACCCAGTCGCCCGGCAGCGTGACCAACAACGGCACGTCGACCTCGACCGGTGTCGGCGTGCGCCTGGGTTACTTCGGCCGCTTCGACGCACTGAGCGTCGGCGCCTCGTGGTCGCCCAAGATGAAGATGGGCAAGTTGGACGCGTACAAGGGCCTGTTCGCCGGCGGCGGCAGTTTCGACATCCCGCAAAACTACAGCGTGGGCGTCGCTTTCAATCTCGCGCCGGCCTGGACGATTGCCGCCGACTACCAGCGCATCAACTATGCCGGCGTGCCCTCGGTCGGCAATCCCAGCCTGCCCGTGGCCCCGCTGGGCGCGGCCAACGGCCCGGGCTTCGGCTGGCACAACATCGATGTCTTCAAGCTCGGCGTGGCCTGGCAGATGAACAGCCAACTGGTGCTGCGGGCCGGTTACAACCACGGGCAGAACCCGATTCAGGGCGCCGACGTGACATTCAACATCCTGGCCCCCGGGGTCATGACGTCGCACTACACGTTCGGCTTCACCCACGCGCTGTCGGCCAGCGACGAACTGACCGGCGCGCTGATGATCGCGCCGCGCCAGAGCGTCACCGGCGCTTCGCTGTTCAACGGCCTGCTGGGAGCGGGCGCGGGCGGCAACGAAACCGTCCGCATGCGGCAATCGTCGATCGGGGTGGCCTGGAGCCGCAAGTTCTGACGGCCTTGCATTGCTGACACAGCCGCGGCGTCGCCGCTGCGGCGATGGCCCGGCCGCCTAGAATCGGCCCATGACCCCGGCCCAACTGGCATCGCTCACGCACCAGGTTCTCTGGGCGGCGTTCTTCGTGGCCATGGCCTTCGGCGCGCTGGTCCAGAGCACCGGCTTTTGCACCATGGGGGCGATCAGCGACGTGGCGACCATGGGCGACTGGACCCGGCTGCGTCAGTGGGCGCTGGCCGCCGGCGTCGCGATGGTCGGCTTCGCACTGATGTCGGTGTCCGGCCTGATCAGCCCGGACATGACGCTGTACGCATCGAATCGCTGGATCTGGTTGTCGGCCCTGGTGGGCGGCGCGATCTTCGGCGTCGGCATGGTGCTGGCTTCGGGCTGCGCCAGCAAGGCGCTGGTGCGCGTGGGAGGCGGCAACCTCAAGGCGTTGGTGGTGGTGCTGGTGCTGGGCATCTCGGCTTTCGCGACGCTCAAGGGCATTACGGCCGTGTGGCGCAACGTCACCGTCGATCGGGTCGGGCTGGTTTTCGAAACCACTGCCAGCCTCCCGGCCTGGGCCGCGCGGGCTTTCGGCGTTTCGGCCGGCGCCGCCGGCCTGGTGCTGGCATTGCTCATCGGCGGCGGCCTGATCGCCTGGGCCTGCCTGGGCCACGGTTTCCTGCGCCGCAACAACCTGCTGGCCGGAGCGGGCGTCGGCGGCGCCGTCGTCGCAATGTGGTGGGTCACCGGTCACTGGGGCTACCTGCCCGAGCATCCTCAGACGCTGGAACAGACCATCCTGGCCACCAACTCCGGGCGGGCTGAAGCGCTGAGTTTCGTTTCGCCGATTGCCTACACGCTGGACTGGCTGATGTTCTACAGCGACCGCAACAAGTTGCTCACGGTGGGCATCGTCTCGGTGTTCGGCGTGATCGCCGGCTCCGCCGTGGTGGCCCTGGCGACGCGGCGCTTTCGCTGGGAAGGCTTTGGCGGCACCGATGACCTGGCCCATCACCTGCTTGGCGCGGTGTTGATGGGCGCGGGCGGCGTGACGGCGATGGGTTGCAGCATCGGCCAGGGCGTCTCCGGCGTTTCCACCCTCAGCGCCACCAGCTTCGTCGCGGTGGCCGCGATGATCGTCGGCGCCCGGGTCGCGTTGGGCTACCAGAACTGGCGCCTCGAGCACGCCCTGGCACTGGGGTAAGGCCTTATGGCCGGGCGGGCCTCGCTGCCTTATGGTTGTGGCTTATATTTGCGTCAATTAATATAAAAACCATGGCCAAGCGTTCCCCTGTCCCGTCAGCCGACCCGTCCATTGAATCGGACGAGGTATTCGAACTCGCCGCCGAGGTCTTCCGCGTGATGTCGGCGCCGATGCGCCTGAAGATCATCAGTTGCCTGTGCAATGGCGAGAAGAACGTCAGCCAGTTGCTGGAGGGGATCGAGACCACCCAGCCCAACATGTCGCAGCACCTGAACACGCTCTACCAATCGGGCGTGCTGGGCAAGCGGCGCGAAGGCGTGCAGATCTACTATCGCATCATCAACGACCGCGTCGTCACGCTGTGCCGCGCGGTCTGCACCCAGATCGCAATCGAGACCGAGGGCGGGCGTTAGGTGCCGGAAAGTAGCGGCGCTGCGGCCCCGCCCGACTATTCATGAAAGCGCTTTTCGCTCCAGACATGCGTTCCGCCGGCTCGCTCATCCGCTTCTTCGCCGGCCTGGTCACCCTGGGCCTGGCGTTGCAGTCGCTGGCCCAGGCCCCGGCGGTGCCGGAGATGACGGCGCGCCAGGTATCTCCTTCGGCCTGGTACGTCGAAGGCCAGTCAGCGCTGGGGTCGCCCGCCAACCAGAACTTCATCTCCAATGCGGCCTTCGTCATCACCCCTGCCGGCGTGGTGGTGATCGACGCCCTGGGATCGCCGGCGCTGGCGCAGCGGCTCCTGGCGGAGATCCGCAAGCACACGGACCAGCCGGTGACGCATGTGATCGTCACGCACTACCACGCCGACCA
>JAAOZX010000043.1 GCA_012274225.1 Comamonadaceae bacterium
CAAGGCGTGGACTTCATATTGCACCTTGTGTGGATGATTGAGCGGGGATGAATCGAGCGGGTTGGCTGCCGTAGCGGCCGCCGACTCCGCGCACAAGTTGACCACCATTGGGCGGCTCGTACAAGCAGCGGCGGTTGTTGCCATAGAGGTGGCGCGTGAGCACGCCTTTGCGACCGAGCTGATGGATGATTGTGGGGCACACACCGAGTTGCTGTGCCATTTCTTCGCCCGTGAGCATGCCGCGCTGGCGCAGCCGTTCGAAGCGGCTGCGCAATTGGTAGGCGCGGCGAACGACGATGACCTTCTTCAGCGTGAAGGACTGGCCGCGCCAATTGCGGTGCCCGAGCTCGTTGAGCCTTGCGGCGACCTGGTTGTCGGTTGACGTGTCGAGCAGTTCGTCAATGAGTTTGACCACTTCCGGCGGGGTCTTGCGGATCTGCGCGATGGGCCGTGGCTTGTCCACGCCTAGGCTTTGGGTTCGGCCACCGCGCCAGCGCACGTGAACGGCGATGGTCGGCCCGGCCACCAGCGTCACGTCCTCGATCAGCAACGCCAGCATGCGCTTGCGTTCCACCGCGCTGGTCCGCTCGTCGTTCCAGACCCGGGGGAAGTCGCGCGCCAAGTCGACGATGCGTTTGCGCGCCGTCTCGTCCAGCTGAGCTTCATCCTCGCTTTGTTGGCGTTCGTGCTGTTGCTGCAAAGTGTCGAGTTCGCGCAAGCGTTGGTTCCAGTCGGCCTCCAGCGCATCGGCCACCAAGCGGTTGTCCGGATCGACCTTGGCGTAGCGGCGGCGGGCCAACTCGGCCTCGTAGCGCGTGCGCTGCAGTTGCGCCTGGCGACGTGCGGCGGCCTGCTCGATGCGCTGCGCGATCTCGTCCTGCACGGCCAGTGCGACCTGGATCGCCGCCGGCGCCACGGTCTCCAACAGCAGCGCGCCCACCGCCGCGTCCACGGCCGGTCCGTGAACCGCCTGGCACGGTTTACCAGCCCGGCGCACGACCTCTTCGTAGCACCGGTAGTACGCACGCAGCTGGCCCCCGAGCGGCTCGTAATGCACCCGCATGCGCGTCCCACACCGGCCGCACAGCACGCGACCTTGCAGCAAGGCATTGCCCTCGCGTGGCATGCGCCCCCTCTCCCCGGGCGCGAAGCCCAGGTTCTGTCGCAGCCTGAGCTGATTGCGCTCGAACTGCTGCCAGTCGATGTAGCCCGCATGGGCATCGCGGATCAGCACTTTCCAGTCCTGCTGCTTCACGCCTCGCTGCACCGCACGCAACTGCGCGTTGCAAGCGATGCGCGAGCGCCCGTACACGAAGGCTCCCGCATAGCGCGGGTTGTGCAGGATCTGCAACACCCGCGAGACGTCGATCGGACCCCACAGCAGATCGCCCTTGCCGATCCCGCGGCGGATGCGCCGCGGGAACAGCACCTGCTGAGCGCGCAGACGCCGCACCACGGCGCAGGCCGAGCCCACGTCGTTGAACGCCTCGAACAGCAGCCGGACGGTGTCCTGGACCTGCCGGTCGGGGTCCAGAACGACGCGGCCGGCGCCGTCGTACACCAGCCCGATCGGCAAGGGCATCTCCAGTTCACCGCGGCGCGCCTTGTTCAAGATGCCGCCTTGCAGGCGCGACTTCAGGATGTGCAATTCGGCCTCGCTCATCGTGCCCTTCAGGCCCAGCAGCAGGCGGTCGTTGAAGTGCGACGGGTCATAGATTCCGTCTTCGTCCAGGATGAGGGTGCGCGACAGTGCTGCCAGCTCGAGCAGGCGGTGCCAGTCGGCGTTGTTGCGCGCCAAGCGGGAGACCTCCAGCCCCAGCACGATGCCGGCGTGGCCCAAGGCAACTTCGGTAACCAGGCTCTGGAAGCCATCGCGATCGCTTGCCCGCGCACCGGACAGGCCCAGATCGCTGTCGATGACGTGCACGCGCTCCAGCGGCCAGCCCAGTGCCACCGCGCGCTCGCGCAACGCGTATTGGCGCTTGGTGCTCTCGGTGTTCTCGAACACCTGGCGCAACGAGGATTGGCGCACGTACAGGAACGCATCACGGCGCAGATGGTCGGCGTCGACCTTCAGGGCGCAGTCACTTGGCATGGTGTACCTCCAACTGGGTCGCCAGCACCATATCGGCCAGCAGGCGCACGAGCTGGCGATCGAGCGTGCCTGCGGCTGCCACCGTCGAAGTCGGCGGCACGATCAGTGAGGGCGACGGCGAGAGCGCAGCGCTGAGCAGCACCCGAAGGCCGTGCCACATACCGTGGAAGACGATGGCGCCCAACGCATCCGGGCGAGCTTGCCCGAGCAACACGGCAGAGCGAACGCGCTCGTAGGCCGTGGCCGCATCGCCGGGCAGAGTCGGCCAGGAATTCGCCGAAGAATGTGTCAGCGTTTTTTTTTGCGCGCGATCGCCCGCTCGATGCTGCGCGGGTGCACCTTGACGCCAAGTTGGGTTTGCACCAGCTTGGCCATCTCGCGCGCGTGCATCGGGGCGCCTGCGCTGTGCTGCGACTCGATCACGCCCATCACCTCGGGGGTGAGCTTGTGCGCCGACTTCGGCCCGCGCGGCTGCGGCAGCAACCCGGCAACGCCCTCGCGTTCGAACGCGGCCTCGGCCTGGTAGAAGGTTGGCCGCGACAGGCCGAACACGCTGGCCGCCTCGGCCTTGGTGACGCCGTCTTGCCGGGCGTGCCGCAGCATCTCGTACTTCACCTGCACCAGATCGTTGGCGTCGAAGAATCCGCCCGGCTGGAACCACGCAGCCTGCACCCGCTGCGCCTGCGCGTTCAGGATGCCAGCCTGGCGCAATCGGTCGAGCTTGTTGGCTGGCTTGGGCATGGTCAGAGGGGCGTTTGGTGTGTAAGGAATAATATGCCGCTGTCTGTCCGATGTCAAGATGATTGTGCCGTCTCCGTTCCGCGGTATACAGGTGCATCGACCTATTGGAGCCAGACAAGAGTCCAACAGCCCAATTGTATGCGGCATTAATGTGTTTACACATGCGGCGCAATTTACTTGACACGCCGGCGCCGGTTTATGTGCCGACTCTTGATCTCGCCGATCAACGCCACGAGCGTTAACAGGTCGTCCGCGCGCAAGAACGCCCGACCAGCAGCGGCCTCGGTCCGAGCATCCGGCGGATCCACATCGGTCCAGGTCGCCGGCAGCGAGCGCAGCTG
>JAAOZX010000278.1 GCA_012274225.1 Comamonadaceae bacterium
GATGACTTGTGCCTGGGGCTTGCGGCCCAGGCTCGCGCGGTCGAACGCGTCCACCGCCAGGCCATGAAACTTCAGTCGTCGCACCCGCTCCGCCAGCGCCGCATCGTCGGTCACGAGCATCCCGCCTTCCGCGCAGGTGAGGTTCTTGATCGCATGAAAAGAGAAGATCGCGGTGCCACAGGAGCCGACCGGCTGCCCGCGATAACGGGTGCCCACCGCGTGCGCGGCGTCCTCGATCAGGGCGACCCGATGATGCTCTGCCAGTTCCCGCAGCCCGGCAAGATCACAGGCGGCGCCGGCGTAGTGCACAGGGACAATGGCCTTGGTGCGGGGGGTGATGGCAGCTGCCACTGCTTGCGGTGTCACCATCAGGGTGTCGCGGTCGACATCGACGAACACCGGCGTGGCGCCCAGCAGGCAGATCAGGTTGGCCGTGGAAACCCAGGTCAGCGACGGCGTGATGACTTCGTCGCCGGGTCCGATTCCCAGCGCCAGCAGGGTCACATGCATCGCTGCGGTGGCAGAACACACGGCTACCGCGTGCCGGGCTCCGACAAAGGCCGCGAATCGTTCTTCAAGTTCCTGGTTCCGCGGGCCTGTGGTGATCCAGCCGGAGCGCAGAACCTGGGTGACAGCCGCAACTTCGGCGTCGCCGATGCTGGGCAGAGAAAAGGGCAGAAATGGCAATTCCATTCGTCCGGCTTCCGTCAGAAGTGAAGTTGTTGGGGCGCGAGTGTTCAGCCGCCTTTGCCGTCACCGCCAACGGTCCGGCACACCCGACTGACGACGCCCTGAACCTGAGGTTATAGCAGGGCGCTGGCTGGGAGCCGATTTCGGCATTCGGGCAGACTTGAAGCGCAGGCTTGAGCGCTGGATCAGCTCAGGCGCGTCAGGACGCGCCGAAGGGTTGAGGCTGCGCACCTACCCGCCCCCACGCTGCATGTACAGGTCGAAGCGCTTCATGAACACGAGGCGCTGATCGGCGTCGCGGCCGGCGAAGCAAAAGCTCACGTGCAGCCGCGGCAGCCGGACCAGCGCGATCACACGCGGTTCGCCGGCTCGCCAGTCCAGCCGCAAGCTGCCGGGCGAAAGGTCGACTGTGGCACTGTTTTCTTCCCGCTTCCAGGGATGCGCGCCAATCGCCGCCGGCAACCACATCAGCCACTCGGTTTCAGTGCAACCCATCTCCCGCTCGAATCGCTCGGCATAGGCCGACTGCATGGCCGCCTAGCCGCCGGCGATTGGCGGCCAGATGGCCAGCGTGTCACCTTCGTTCAACGTGCGGGACAGGCGGTCGGCCGGCTGCACATAGGTGCCGTTCACCAGCACCAGGTGCACGAGCTTGGACGGCAACGCGAAGGGCTCGATGATCTGGCTGATGCTGGCGTTGGGCGCTACCTCGAGTTCGATCACGTTGGTGTGCCGCGACTGCTGCGGCAGGTAGTCGGTCAGCGTCGCGAACAGCTTGAAAGTGATCTTCATTGCGCGATCATGCCCGAGCGCAGCCGCTCCAGCGGCCAGACCGGGCATCGTCCGGCGGTCTAACGGCGGCGGTCGTCGGCCGCGCCGAGCCACTCGCTCTGGGCCTGGGCACTGGCGATGTAGGCTTCCATCAACCGGGTCGGGTCCTGCTTCAGGTGAGCCTTCCACGGTCCGAGCTTCACCTGCCCTTCGACCAGGCCGCGCAGCACGCCCACGTGATCGGTCCAGCCAATGCTGTTGCAGCCCACCATCACGTCGTCCTTGAACTGCAGGCTCAGATGCCGGCCGGCATTGCGGTCGGTCAGCTCCACCTGATCGCCACCGGGCACCCCCTGCCAGTCGCCGAAGCTCGTGGACACCAGTCCCAGCGTATCGAGCACGTTGATCTGGGTGACGCCTTTCAGCTGCGCAGGCCGCCCCGCCATGTTGAGCCCGGCCACGCGGGCCTGGTCCGCCGCGTTCGGCTGGATCGCGCTGACCATGGTGCGGCCGGTGATCAGGTCCAGGGCTTCGGCGCAGTCACCGGCTGCGTAGATGCCCGGAACATTGGACTGCATGTGCTCGTCGGTCATCACGCCTTGCTGGCACGAGATGCCGGAGTTCGCCAGGAAACCGATGGTCGGCTTGACGCCGGTGGCGCTGATGACGAGGTCGGCCGCCACCCGTTGGCCGTTCGACAGCCGCACCGCGAGCGGCGCGCCGGCTTCGATGGCCTCGACCCGGGTGCCGGTGAAAACCTGCACGTCCTTCTTCTCGCACCACTCCTTGATCATGCCGCCGGCCGTCGGACCCATCATGCGGGGCACCATGCGGTCGCCCATCTCGACCACCGACAGGTGAACGCCGCGCGCGGCCAGCGCCTCCATGATGATGCAGCCGATGAAGCCGGCACCCATCTGCAGCACGCGCGCGCCCTTGACGGCAAGCGCCATGATCTTGCGCGCATCCGCCAAAGTCCAGCAGGTATGAACGCCCGGCAGGTCGATTCCGGGAATCGGCGGATGGGCCGGCGTGGAGCCGGTGGCGATCAGCAGCGTGTCAAAGCGCAATTGCTCGCCGTTGTCCAGGGTCACAGTGCGGCCAGCCGTGTCGACGCGGGTCGCACGTGCCTGCACCACCTTGACCTGCAACGCCTCGAAATGGCTGGCACTCTTGCGCAGCCAGGTGCCCGATTCGCCGATCTTGCCGCTCAGCAGGTAGGGAATCGCCATGCGCGAATACGGCGGCTCCTTCTCGTCGCCGACGATCGTGATCGCATCCCGCGGCTGGACCTTGCGGATGGTCTCGGCCGCAATCACGCCCGCCGGCCCGGCCCCGAGGATGACGTGGTGCATGGCTTTACAGACCCAGGCGCTTGCGCGTTTCGGGCTTGATCGTGCCGTCGGCGTTCCAGCCGCGCACCTCGTAGTACTTGGGCAGCATCTTGGCCAGCTCGTTGACCTTGCCCTTGGCCGGGCCGGTCTTGGCGGGCTCGGTCAGCAGGCGCTTGGGCAGGTTGTCGTCGGCTGCGGTAAAGCCCGCGCGGTTGTTGAAGTCGCGCTCCATGTTCCAGATGCGTTCGCCGATCTTCTCCAGCTCCTCGGTCGTGTACTGCTCGCTGCACGCGGCGGCTATCTGCGGGGCCAGGTCGGCCAGGCCCCAGGCGAAGGTGGTGAAGATGCACAGGCCCGACGAATCGAATGCCGCCGTCGCGTCCTGGAACGCCTTCACCAGTTCCGGCTTGCCTTCGCTCACCAGCGGATCGGTCTTGACCGGGATGCCCAGCACTTCCGAGGCCACGGTGTAGCCGCGCAGGTGGCAAGCGCCGCGATTGCTGGTGGCATAGGCCAGGCCCATGCCCTGGATGCCGCGGCTGTCATAGGCCGGGAACTCCTGACCCTTGACGCTCATGGATAGCTCGGGGTGGCCGTACTTGGCCGTCAGGCGCTTCGAGCCCTGGCCGATTTCCTTGCCGAAGCCCTGCCCGGTCACGGTCTGTTCCGCCAGGAACGCCAGTGCCTTGGCCGAGCCCCACGTCGCCTCGATGCCGATCTGCTCCTTGGTCAGCACACCCATCTGGTACAGCTCCATCACGGCCCCCACCGTGGCCCCGAAGCTGATCGGGTCGATGCCGTCCTCGTTGCACAGCAGGTTGGCGTACTGCAGGGCCTCCAGGTCGTTGACGCCGTTGGCGGCGCCCAGTGCCCAGGCCGCTTCGTATTCCAGGCCACCCGAGGCGCCCCAGTATTGCGGCTTGTTGGCCACGGTGAAGTGACCCTCGTCGATCTTGCTGATGCGCCCGCACGCGATGGTGCAGCCGAAGCAGGCCTGGTTGGTCACCAGATGCTTCTTGCCGTCGGTCTTGCGCGGCGTCGCCATCGCTTCAGCCGAGATGTCCTTCGCGCCTTCGAACTGCACGTCCTGGTGGTTGCGGGTCGGCAATGCGCCGATCTCGTTGATCACGTTCATCAGCACCTGGGTGCCGAAGGCCGGCAGGCCCTGTCCGGTCACCGCGTTCTCAGCCAGGATCTTCTTCTTCTCCTTCACCGCTTTCATGAACGCGATCGGGTCCCTGATGTTCCCCACGCCCTTGGTGCCCCGCACCGCGATTGCCTTGAGATTCTTGCTGCCGGCCACCGCGCCCACGCCGGAGCGGCCCGCTGCGCGGTGCAGGTCATTGACGATCGATGCGTAGAGCACCAGGTTCTCGCCGGCCCGGCCGATGCTGGAGACCCGCACCAGCGGGTCCTGCAGCGTTTTCTTGAGCATCTCCTCGGTCTGCCAGACGGTCTTACCCCATAGACCCGATGCGTCGCGTAGTTCGGCCACGTCATCGCTGATGGACAGGTACACCGGCTTGGCCGACTTGCCCTCGACGATGATCATGTCCCACCCGGCCATCTTCAGCTCCGCGCCGAAATAACCGCCCGAATTGGAGCAGGCGATCGCGCCGGTGAGCGGCCCCTTGGTGACCACCGTGTAGCGACCGCCAGTCGATGCCATGGTTCCGGTCAGCGGCCCGGTGGACCAGATCAGCTTGTTGGCGGGCGACAGCGGATCGACTTTAGCATCCACTTCCTCCACCAGGTATTTCGATGCCAGCCCGCGCGAACCGATGTAGGCCTGTGCCCAGGCCATGTTGAGGGGTTCGGATTTCACCGTCCCCTTGGTGAGGTCGACGCGAAGAAGTTTTCCAGCCCAAGACATGATTGTTTCTCCTTCAGGCTGAGGGTTGATTGCCGAGCTTGTCAGCCCATTGCTGCATCCGGCCCAGGCCGGTCCAGTTGGCGTCGATGTAGGTGATCGCTCCGGTCGGACACGCATCGGCGCAAGCCGGTTCGCCGCCGCACAGGTCGCACTTCTGCACCTTGCCGGTTTCCTGCACATAGTTCACCGTGCCGAACGGGCAGGCGATGGTGCAGACCTTGCAACCGACGCAGGTGCTTTCGTTGACCACCTTGGCGCCGGTCAGGCGGTCGATGGTGATCGCCTCCACCGGGCAGGCGTGCAGGCACCAGGCCTCGTCGCACTGGGTGCAGGTGTAGGGAACCTTCTTGCCGGTGTGATGGAAATCGAAGACCTTGATGCGCGACCGGGCCGTCGCAAAGGTCCCGTAGTTCTCGAACGAACAGGCCATCTCGCATTGCAGGCAGCCTGTGCATTTGTCCGGGTTGATATGCAACACCTTTTGCATGTGCGCTTCTCCTGGGGTAATTGCGGACGCAGCCCGCGTGCCTATGAACTGAATGACATAGCGATTGTTGGAACTGGCCACCTTTGTATGGTTAGTGATAACCCTAGTCCGCCTCATGCCCCACGGGTTATTCTCAGGATGAGACAACTCATCCGTCCCAAGCCCGAAATATCCGACAATCGCGCCATGCCCAGCTCCCTGTCATCGCCACCGCGCGACCGGCTCGCGCTGATTGCCCACGCCCGGCGTTCCGTGTTGGGCGGCGAAGTGGGCGGCCCGCCCGTTGCGATCGAGCCCTGGCTCGAACGATCCTGGCGCCGGTGCATCGCCCGCGGCCAGCAGCCCGATGAGCGGCTGGGATTCGACCTGATACCGGCCCAGGCCCGGCAGCGGGTGATCGAGGAGAACCGGCCCCTGGTCCAGGCGGCGCGGCCGGTGCTGGAGCGCTTGTCGCGGGCGCTGGCCAGCACGCGCTACTTCGCCGTGCTGACCAACCACGACGGCATCGTGGTCGACGCCCACGGACCGATCGACCGGGCCGACCGCCGGGCCGACCTGATCACCCGGATCGGCGTGAACCTGTCCGAGCCCAGCGTCGGCACCACCGCCATCGGCGCCGTCCTGTCCGAGCTGCAGCCGGTCTGGCTGCACCGGGGCGAGCATTTCTTCGCCGACACTTCGCCCTACAGCTGCGCCGGCGCGCCGCTGTTCGGGCCCGACGGGCGCTGCGTCGGCATGCTGGACCTGACCGGCATCGACGCCGCCGAGCGGCCCGAGCTCAGGCACCTGGCGGCGCAGTCGGCCCGCAGCATCGAGAACGCGCTGGTCCTGACGCTGCAGCACAGCCTGTTGCTGCGCCTGAACTGGCCCGGCCGCGCGCTCGGGGGCGACGATGACGGGCTGGTCTGCCTCGACAACGACGGCTGGATCCAGGGCAGCAACGACGCCGCCCGGCAGATGCTTCCCGAGTTGGCGCTGGCCGGCTCGCCGGTCCATTGCAGCGAGTTGTTCGCGCAGCACTGGGAGTCGTGGTTCGACCTGGCGCGCAGCAGCCGTCCGCAGCCGCCCTTCGAAATACCGTTATGGTCGGGCCTGCGTCTGCAGGCGCTGCCCCAGCTGCCGGGCCATGCCGCCGTCATAGTAGCCCCCCGGGTCCCGCTGCGCGACGTGGAGATTGCCCTGATTCGCAAGGCCGTCTCCGATGCGCGCGGCAACGTGGTCAAGGCGGCTCAGGCCCTGGGCATCAGCCGGGCCACGGTGTACCGCAAACTCGGCCGGAAGTAGCTTTCAGGGCGGGCGGCCGGTTACGACCCGGCGTTCGGAAAGAACAGTTGCTCACCGCCGACCTTGTAGGCCGCGATCGTGGACTGGCCTTGCGGCGAGACCAGCCAGGCTATGAACTTCTGGGCCGGCGCCACCTTCACCTGCGGGTATTTCGCCGGGTTGACCATCATCACGCCGTACTGGTTGAACAGCCGCCGGTCGCCTTCCACCAGCACCGCCAGCCCAGCCCGGTTCTTGAAGCTCAGCCAGGTTCCGCGATCGGCCAGCACATAAGCCCCGAGCGATGCCGCGATGTTGAGCGCCGGTCCCATGCCGCAGCCGCACTCCTGGTAGCCGCTGCCCTTGCTGGTGGTGCCCGCCTGCGCCCAGTAGCGCCGTTCAGCCGCGTCGGTGCCGCTCTTGTCGCCCCGGGAGACGAAGGGCGCGTTCGCCGCGGCCACCTTGCGCAGCGCGGCAACGATGTCCTGGCCGCGCACCCCCACCGGGTCGCCTGTGGGCCCAACCAGGACGAAGTCGTTGTACATGACGGGCAACCGCCGCGTGGCGAATCCTTCGGCCAGGAATTTCTCCTCGGCCGCCTGGTCATGCACGAAGACCACGTCGGCATCGCCGCGCCGGCCCATGTCCAGGGCCTGGCCGGTGCCGACCGCGACGACCTTCACTTCGATTCCCGTCGCCTTCGTGAACGCCGGCAGCAGATGGCCGAACAGACCCGACTGCTCGGTGGAAGTGGTGGAAGCCACCGTGATCGATTCAGCCCGCGCCGTCCCCAGCGCCAATCCCAGCGCCAGGACCATGCCTGCAATCCATTTCATGCCAACTCTCCTTTTAGAAACAGTTCGGCCTCCGGCGAGGCCTGCTCCAGCAGCGAACCGTTGAAGAAATCCTGCACCGGCAGGTCGGCCAGCACCCGGCCCTGCTCGAGGTAGATCACCCGGGTGGCCAGCCGCTTGACCTGGCCCAGGTTGTGGCTGGCGAACACCAGCGTCATGCCCGCGGCCGCGAACTGGGCCATCAGCTTTTCCACTTCGCGCTTGGCGTGCGGATCCAGGCTGGCGGTGGGCTCGTCGAGCAGCAGCAGGTCGGGTTGCAGGGCCCAGGCCCTCGCCAGTGCCAGGCGCTGTTGCTGGCCCCCCGACAGGCTTGTGGCATTGCGCCCGGCGCTGTCGGCCAGGCCGACCCGCGCCAGGGCCTTGCCCGCCTCGTCCAGCGCCGGCTTCCAGCGCCGACCGGCAATCCAAAGCCCCAACGCGACATTGGCCGCTGCGCTGGCCCGCAACATGCGCGGTCGCTGGAACACCATCGCCTGACGCACCGCACTGTCACGCAGGACCGAGCCGCCGGAAGCCTTCTGCAGCCCGTTGAGCACCCGCAACAGCGTGCTCTTGCCGCTGCCGTTGGCCCCGATCAGGGCGAGGCGCTCGCCGCGCGCCAGCTTCAGGTCGATTCCCGAGAGCGCGGCGACGGGGCCGAATCGCACGTCCACGGCTTTCAATTGCACCAGCGCGCTCATTCGGTAACCTCCGCCCTACAGGCTGCGGTGCTATGAGCCTCCGGAACGGCCGAGCGGCTCATGCCGCCGCCCCTTTGACCATCAGGTCGCCTTCGGCGACGTTCGTGCGCCAGCGAGCCGCCAGGGCGATCGCCACATTGAGCGAAAGCACCACGCCCAGCAACACCATGCCCAGCGCGAGCGCCAGCGGCAGGTCGCCCTTGCTGGTCTCCAGCGCGATCGCCGTGGTCATCACGCGGGTGAAGCCGTCGATGTTGCCGCCGACGATCATCACGGCGCCCACTTCCGAGACGGCTCGACCGAAGCAGGCGATCAGGATGGTGAGCAGTGCGTAGCGCTCGTCCCAGGCCAGCAGCAGGCTGCGCAGCAGCGGCCCGGCCCCCAGCGACGTCAATTGCTCGCCATGGTTGCGGTCGGCGTCCTCGACCGCGCGGCGCGTCAACGCCGCGGCCACCGGCAGCACCAGCACCGACTGGGCCAGCACCATGGCCTTGAACGAGAACAGCCAGCCCAGGAAGCCCAGCGGCCCGGATCGTGACAGCAGCAGGTACACGATCAGGCCCACCACCACCGAGGGCAGCGCCAGGAGCGTGTTGAGCACGGTGAGCAACGCACCGCGGCCGGCAAAGCGGGACACGCCAAGCCAGGCGCCCAGCAACGCACCACCGGTAAAGGCGAACGCGCATGCGGTCGTGCTCACAGCCAGCGAGCGCGCGACGATGGACCACAGCAGGGGATCGAACCCGGCGACCAGGCGCAAGGCCGTGCCGAAGCTCTCGAGAAAACCGTTCATTGACATTCCATCCTAAGCCGCGCGCCGGCCGCGCTGCATCGGGACTAGCGAGCTATGAAGGCCATTGCATAAGACCGAACCGGGGTCGGCGGATGGGCCGGAACGGGCGCCGGCCGCGCATGCCGGATACTTGGCTCGTGCACAAGATCGAACTCTCCTATTCACTCGCTGCCCGCGACGGTACCAGTGCATCCCTACGCAACGCGCTGATGGACACCCTGCACGCGGTGCGCGAGCGCGGCTCGATCTCGGCGGCGGCAAAGACGCTGGACTTGTCCTACCGCCATGTCTGGGGCGAGCTCAAACGCTGGGAGGTGCAGTTGGGCCATACGCTGATCGTCTGGGAAAAAGGCCAACCGGCCCGGCTGTCCGAGTTCGGTGACAAGCTGCTGTGGGCCGAACGCCAGGCGCAGGCCCGGCTGGCCGGCCAGATCGAGGCCTTGCACGCCGACCTGGAGCGCGCCTTCGCGGTGGCATTCGACGATACCGCCCATGTGCTGACCCTGTTCGCCAGCCACGACGACGCACTGGCGGCCTTGCGCGAGCACGCCGCGGCCCACGCCCGGCTGCACCTGGACATCCGCTTTTGCGGCAGCGTCGACGCCATCGCCGCCCTCAACGAGGGCCGCTGCGTGATGGCCGGTTTCCACACCCCGCGGCTGCCGGCGCCGGGCAGCCTGGTGCAGCGCACCTACCAGCCGATGCTGCAGCCGGGCCGGCACAAACTGATTGCGTTCGCGAGTCGCAGCCAGGGCCTGATCGTGGCGCCGGGCAATCCGCTCGGGCTGGCGTCATTGGCCGATTTAAAGAACGCCGGCGTCTGCTTCGCCAACAGGGCCTTGGGCACCGGCACCCGGTTGCTGCTGGACGAGTGGCTGGCGCGCGAGCAATTGCGGCCGACCGACATCCATGGCTATGAGGCGACCGCACCCTCGCACACGGCCGTGGCCCAGGCCGTGGCATCGGGCGCGGCCAACGCGGGACTCGGTATCGAGCTGGCGGCCCGCTCGCGTGGCCTTGACTTCGTGCCACTGATCCAGGAGGACTATTACCTGGTGTGCCTCAAGAGCGCCCTGGATCAGCCACCGGTGCAGGCCTTGCTGCAGGTGCTGCGCAGCGAGCGCTGGCGCAGCCTGGTGGCCGCCCTGCCGGGCTACGATCCGCAGGGCAGCGGTGAGGTGCTGAGCCTGCGCCGGCAGCTGCCGTGGTGGAGTTTTAAATCCCAGAAGAATCGCTGACGCGATTCTTCTGGGATTGTTCAGTGAGTGTGAAGAGGCCCCCGGCAAGCCGGATCCTCTTCACAATGGGGATCGCGCTGCGCGTTACTCCGCGCGGCCAAACCAAGGATTCATTCGCCTTGGCGAATGAATCCTTAACTGCTGCAGGTGCGAAAGCCGACAAAGCCGTCGTCGCGTTCCGGCAGCGCGAAACCGCGAAACTTCGGATGCTTCATGCGCGAGCGGGCGGCGAACGACGCGCCACGCTGCACCCGGGCCTGTCCGAACCAGCGCTGCGCTTCGAGATCGGTGTGGCGGGCCCAGCCATCCGCCGAGTAGCCGGGCCAGGGACGCAGCGTACTGGCGGTCCACTCGCGCACGTCGCCCCAGCGGAAACCACGGCGGCTGGCGGCATGCGACGCCATCTCCCACTCCACCTCGGTGGGCAGGCGCCGGCCGGCCCAGCGGGCCCAGGCATCGGCCTCCCACCAGCTCACATGCATCACGCTCTGGTTGGACGCCATGCGGGCCGGCTTGCCGAAATGCGTTTGCAGCACCGCGCCGCTGGCCGCTCCGATCTGTTCCACGTAACGCGGGCCGCGGCGGCCGTCCCGCCCGGCCTCGTGCTCCAGCCATTCGCGCCCGGCCGGCTGCCAGAACTCAGGCCGGTCGTAACCGCCGTCATCCACGAACTCGACGAACTGGGCCCAGTTGACCGGTTGGGCATCGATCTCGAAGTCCGGCACCTCGATCTCGTGCGCTTCGCGTTCGACATCGAACGCGAACCCGCCGGGGCGCGAGCCCAGCATCCAGCGGCCGCCCGGCACCAGCACCGGGTCGCGGCCCTGGATGCCGACCGGCAGCGCCAGCTTCAGCGACAGGCCCAGCGTCTGTGCCAGCGTGACCAGCTGTTCGCAGCGCAAGTCCTCGTGAAACAGCGCAACCCGGTGGAAGTAAAGCGCTTCATCGGTGTCGGCAGTCTTGTCCAGCAATTCCAGCGTGGTTTCCAGCGTTTCCAGCAGGTAGGCCCGGATCGCTTCGAAGCTGGGCAGGTCCAACTGCCAGCGCAGGGCATGGTGCGCCAGCGCGGGATTGAACCAGCGATCGGCCATCGGCTCGATCGAGGCCAGCCGCACGGCATCCGCCGGACAGGCGGAGCCCAGCGCGCGCTGCGGATTGCGGCCGATCCAGTACTCGGCCAGCCAGCCGATGTGGCCGGCCAGCCACTGCGGCAGCTCCAGCTCCGCTCGTTTGGGCACCACCAGCTTTCCACCAGCCAGGGCCTGCTCGAAGTGAGCGAGCAGGTGCAGGGTGTGATTGCGGGCGTCCATCAGGGCCAGCGACAGCAATTCGCGCCCGGCATGGCGCATCGACGTGGCATCGATCGACGCCGGCGTGATGTCGGGGGAGAGCGCAGACATGGCTCATTATGACCACGCCTTGCGAGCCGTCGCAGCGTCGCTACCCCGCCGTCAGCCGGCGGACCGGTGACACCCCTAGAATCCCTGCTGCACAGTACAAATGGCGCGTTGCGCGCCGCGCGGTGCGCGCCCCGGTGTCGCTTGAACGCCGAATCGCTTCCCCGGAGACCCCATGCAGGCCCTACTCAAGTTCTCGAAAGCCGTCGACTGGCTCAATGCGCTGGTCGGCAAGTACGTGATCTGGTTGATCCTGGGATCGGTCGTGATCAGCGCCGTTAACGCGTCTGTGCGCAAGATCTTCAACACCAGTTCCAACGCCTACCTCGAAGTGCAGTGGTATCTGTTCGCCGCCTCCTTCCTGCTGGCGGCGGGCTATACGCTGTTGCAGGGCGACCATGTGCGGATCGACGTGCTGTCCCAGCGCCTGTCCCGGCGCAAGCAGGTCTGGATCGATGTGATCGGCTTCGTCCTTTTTCTCACGCCCCTGTGCTTCGCCGTCCTGTGGTTCGGCGTTCCGTTCTTCCTCCAGGGCTATCGCTCCGGCGAAATGTCCGGCAACGCCGGTGGCCTGATCCGCTGGCCGGTGTACCTGATGATGCCGCTGGGCTTTACGCTGCTGCTGCTGCAAGGCTGGTCGGAGCTGATCAAGCGGATCGCATTCCTGCTCGGGCTGATCGAGGACCCGGCACAGAAGAAGCCGGAGAAGACAGCGGAAGAAGAACTGGCGGAATCGATCCGCCTCGCGGCCGAGCGCGAAGGCAAGCTCTGAACAACAAGAACAAGGAATCCTGATGACGCTCATCACCCAGAACCTCGCCCCGATCATGTTCGCGGGCCTGATCGTGTTCCTGCTGTTCGGCTTTCCGGTCGCCTTCAGCCTGGGCGCCTGCGGGCTGTTCTTCGGTTTCGTCGGCATCCAACTTGGGGTGCTGCCCGAGCCCCTGCTGCAGGCGCTGCCGCTGCGCATCTTCGGCATCATGCAGAACGAGACGCTGCTGGCGATCCCGTTCTTCACGCTCATGGGCCTGATCCTGGAGCGCAGTGGCATGGCGGAAGACCTGCTCGAAACCATCGGCCAGCTGTTCGGGCCGGTGCGCGGTGGCCTGGCCCTGGCGGTGATCTTCGTGGGCGCACTGCTGGCCGCGACCACCGGCGTGGTGGCTGCTTCGGTGATCTCGATGGGCCTGATTTCGCTGCCCATCATGCTGCGCTACGGCTACGACCGCCGAGTCGCCTCTGGCGTCATCGCCGCGTCCGGCACGCTGGCGCAGATCATTCCGCCGTCGCTGGTGCTGATCATCCTGGCCGACCAGCTGGGCCGCAGCGTCGGCGACATGTACAAGGGTGCATTCATTCCCGGGTTCATGCTGGCCGGCGCTTACGCCGGCTACGTGATCCTGGTGGCATTTGTCCGGCCCAAGTGGGTGCCTGCCTTGCCGTTGGAAGCGCGCACCTTCCGCGAACCCAATGGCGGCAGCGGTCTGCCGTCCCTGCTGGTGGTGACGGCGATCTCGGCGGGCCTGGCGATCTACATGGGCGAAAACTACGCCAAGGTGGTGAGCTGGTGGACCGGCACGGAAGTCACCACCGTGGCTACCGACGAGACCATCGTCGTGTCCATGTGCGCCGGCGTGCTGCTGGCGTTCATTCTCGCGGTGATCAACAAGGTGACGCGCATGGGCCTGCTGTCGAAAATGGCCGAACGCGTCACGTTCGTGCTGATCCCGCCGCTGCTGCTGATCTTCCTGGTGCTGGGCACCATCTTCCTGGGCGTTGCTACGCCGACCGAAGGCGGCGCCATGGGCGCTTCGGGCGCCATGATCATGGCGGGCGTGCGCGGTCGGCTGAGCTTCTCGCTGTTGAAACAGGCGCTGAACAGCACGACCAAGCTGGCATCGTTCGTGGTGTTCATTCTGGTCGGTTCGACCGTCTTCAGCCTGGTGTTCCAGGGCGTGGATGGCCAGAAATGGGTGGAACACCTGCTCACCGGCCTGCCGGGCGGTGCAGTGGGCTTCCTCATCGTGGTCAACCTGCTGATCTTCTTCCTGGCATTCTTCCTGGACTTTTTCGAACTGTCGTTCATCGTCGTGCCGCTGCTGGCGCCGGTCGCCGACAAACTGGGCATCGACCTGATCTGGTTCGGGGTTCTGCTGGGCGTGAACATGCAGACCTCGTTCATGCATCCGCCGTTCGGCTTCGCCCTGTTCTACCTGCGCAGCGTGGCACCGGCCAAGGCATACACCGACCGCCTCACCCGCAAGCTGATCCAGCCGGTGACCACGATGCAGATCTACTGGGGCGCCGTGCCCTTCGTGCTGATCCAGATCATCATGGTCGGCCTGATCATTGCCTTCCCCGCCATCGTCTCCAGCGGCCTGGACAAGAAGGAGGCCGTCGACATGCAGAAGATCGAGCAGCAGATGGAGCGGGACGTCGGCAAGGAACAGTCGTTCGGTGCGCCGCAGCCCGACAGCAGCGGCTTCGCAGCGCCGCAGGCCGAACCCGGCTTCCCGCCGCCCAGCGACGATCCGCTGAAAGACCTGCAGCAGGCCGCCCCGCCGGCTCCCGCCAAGAAATGATCGGACTCCAAAGAAAACGGCGCCCGGCCGCGCAAGCGGACCGGGCGCCGTGCCGTTCAGGCCGGCGCTGCAGGCGGCTTCAGATCTTCACGGTTGCCATGTAGCTGGTGTAGCGGAACTCGGAGAAGCGGTCCCACAGCAACTGGTCGCGCTGGTAAGCGCGCATGTCCTGGTGGATCTTCTTGAATTCCGGCGACTTGGCTTCCTCTTCCGCGAACACCTCCATGGCCGTCTTGAAGCCGATGTCCATGAGCTCCTTGGAGAACGCCTTGAGCTGGGTCTTGGCGCCCACCAGGCGCTTGAGCGCCTTCGGGTTGTAGTCGTCGTACTTGGCCATCAGGTCGCGAGCGGCCACATCGGTCGCGGCTTCCACGATCGCCTTGTTCTCGGCGGACAACGCGGCCCAGGCCTTGGTGTTGATGTAGAAATCCAGCTCGGTCCCGCCTTCCCACCAGCCGGGATAGTAGTAGTACGGCGCGACTTTGTTGAGGCCCAGCTTCTCGTCGTCGTAGGGTCCGACCCACTCGGCTGCATCGATGGTGCCTTTTTCCAGCGACTGATAGATTTCGCCGCCCGGCAGGCTCTGGGAGACGACGCCCAGCCGCTTCATGGTCTCGCCGAACACGCCGCCGCCCATGCGGAACTTCAGGCCCTTCAGATCGGCCACCGACTTGATTTCCTTGCGGAACCAGCCGCCCATCTGGGTGCCGGTGTTGCCCGCGCTGCGGCTCTTGATGTTGTAGGCGGCGTAGAACTCATCCATCAGCTTGCGGCCGTTGCCGTACGCCATCCACGCATCCGTCTGCCGCGCGGTCAGTCCGAAAGGAACCGCGCACCCCAGGGCGAAGACCGGGCTCTTGCCGGTGAAATAGTAGGGCGCGGTCTGGGCCATTTCGACGGTGCCGTTCTGGACGCCGTCGACCACCCCGAAAGCCGGCATCAGTTCACCCGCGCCGTGCACCGACACCTCGAATTTGCCACTCGACAGTGCGGTGACCGTCTTGGCGAACAATTCGGCGCTGCCGAACAGCGTATCCAGCGATTTCGGGAAGCTGGAAGCCAATCGCCAGCGCACGGCGGCCTGGGCATGCACCGCGGGCGCGATGCCTGTGGCCAGAACACTGGCAATGCCGGCATTCTTGATGAGGGAACGACGATCCATGGATGGAACTCCTTGTAATAAGCGGTCGATGTTGCGACTGGGCTGATCGGAAAGCTTGCGGAACCTTGCAGTCCAGGCCTGTGATTCTACTTAGTAACAGTCCGTGGCTCGTCAGGAGCGACCCTCCCCACGGCATTCCGACGGTCCACGGGCGGCTGCCCGCTGGCCGCCCCGGACCTCAGCCCACCACTTTCAATGCCGGCGGGACCCGCTCGACCAGCTCGGCGAAGCGCTCGCGGATCGACGACTCGATCCCCGTCGCGTCCAGGCCGTTCATCGCCAGCAGCATCGCTGGATCGCCGTGCTCGATGAACGTGTCGGGCAGGCCCAGGTGCAGCAGCGGCTTCATGACCCGGGCGGCCTGCAGCGCCTCGCCGACGGCGCTGCCGGCGCCGCCCATCAGGCAACCCTCCTCCACCGTCACCAGCGCCTCATGGCGCGCGGCCACGTGCAGCAGCAGCCCGGTATCCAGCGGCTTGGCCCAGCGCATGTTCACCACCGTTGCGTTCAGCCGCTCGGCGGCGGCCAGCGCCGGATACAACAGGGTGCCGAAGGCCAGGATCGCCACGCCGCGCGGCGCGCCATCTTTCGCCTCGGGCCGCTCGAGCCGGATTTCGCCCCGCCCGTACGGCAACGCGTTCAGCTCCGGCGTCACTGCGGCGCCGACACCGGCGCCGCGCGGATAGCGCACTGCCACCGGGCTGTCCTGCCCGAAAGCCGTGGTGAGCAGCTGGCGGCATTCGTTCTCGTCGGCCGGGCAGGCGACGCTCATGTTGGGGATGCAACGCAGGAACGCGATGTCGTAAGCCCCGGCGTGGGTCGCCCCGTCGGCACCCACGACGCCGGCCCGGTCCAGCGCGAACACCACCGGCAGGTTCTGCAGCGCGACATCGTGGACCAGCTGGTCGTAACCGCGTTGCAGGAAGGTGGAATAGATGGCCACCACGGGCTTGAGCCCTTCGCAGGCCAGCCCGGCCGCGAAGGTCACCGCGTGCTGTTCGGCGATGCCGACGTCGTAGTAGCGGCCCGGGAAGCGCTGCTCGAATTCGACCAGCCCCGAGCCCTCGCGCATGGCCGGCGTGATGCCGACGAGGCGCTCGTCGCGCTCGGCCATGTCGCACAGCCAGTGGCCGAACACCTGGGTGAAGGTCTGCTTGGCCGCGGTCGCCGGCTTCAGGATGCCCACCGCCGGGTCGAACTTGCCCGGTCCGTGGTAGGCGACCGGGTCCGCCTCGGCCAGCTTGTAGCCCTGGCCCTTGCGCGTGACCAGGTGCAGGAACTGCGGGCCCTTCAGGTGCCGGATGTTCTCCAGCGTGGGCACCAGCGACTCCAGGTCGTGGCCGTCGATCGGACCGATATAGTTGAAGCCGAACTTCTCGAACAGCGTGGCCGGCACCAGCATGCCCTTGGCTTGTTCCTCGAAGCGCTTGGCCAGCTCGAACAGCGGCGGCGCGACCTTCAGCACGTTCTTGCCGACGTTCTTGGCGGCCGCGTAGAACTGGCCGCTCATGAGTTGTGCCAGGTAGCGGTTCAGCGCGCCCACCGGCGGGCTGATCGACATGTCGTTGTCGTTCAGGATCACCAGCAGGTCGCACTCGGCGACCCCGGCGTTGTTCAAGCCCTCGAACGCCATGCCGGCGCTCATCGCGCCGTCACCGATGATGGCAACCGCCTTGCGGTTCTCGCCTTTCTGACGGGCGGCCACCGCCATGCCCAGCGCGGCCGAGATGCTGGTGGAGGAATGGGCTGTGCCGAAGGCGTCGTACTCGCTCTCGCTGCGCTGCGGAAAGCCCGACACGCCGCCCAACTGGCGCAGCGTGGCCATGCGCTCGCGCCGGCCGGTCAGGATCTTGTGCGGATAGGTCTGGTGGCCTACGTCCCAGACCAGCCGGTCGTAGGGCGTGTTGAAGACGTAGTGCAGCGCGATCGTCAGCTCCACCGTGCCCAGGTTGGAGCTGAGGTGGCCGCCGGTGCGCGACACGCTGTCCAGGATGAACGCGCGCAGTTCGTCGGCCAGGGTTTTCAGCTGCGGCCGCGCCAGCTTGCGCAGGTCCGCCGGATCATTGATCGTTTCGAGCAAGGGTGCCATCGCTATCAGTGTGTTCCTGTCAATTGTCCCGATTGACCACCATGGTGGCCAGAGCGTGTAAAGCCCGTGTATCGGGCAACCCGCTCGCCGCCAGGGCCTTCAGTGCCTGGTCCAGCAGTTCGCGGGCGAACGTGGCCGAACCCTGCAGTCCGAGCACCGAGACGTAGGTGGGCTTTTCATGGGCCGCGTCCTTGCCGGCCGTCTTGCCCAGCGTGGCCGAGTCGGCGGTGACGTCCAGCATGTCGTCGACCACCTGGAACGCCAGCCCCAGGGCGGCGCCGTAATCCGCCAGCGCGGCTTGCGCCCTGGCCCCGGCGCCGCCACAGGCGACGCCCATCATCACGCTGGCCTGTAGCAGGGAGCCGGTCTTGCGCCTGTGCATTTCGCGCAACTGCGCTTCGCCCAGCGTGCGCCCGACGCTGGCCAGGTCGATGGCCTGGCCGCCGGCCATTCCGGCATGACCCGCCGAACGCGCGAGCAAGCGGCACAACGCCGCCTGCACTGCGGCCGGAATGGCGGCGTCGTCGGGTGCGAGCAACTCGAACGCCAGCGCTTGCAGCGAGTCGCCGGCCAGCAACGCCTGGGCCTGCCCGAACTTGACGTGCACAGTGGGCTTGCCCCGCCGCAGCACGTCGTTGTCCATGCAGGGCATGTCGTCGTGCACCAGCGAATAAGCATGGATCAGTTCGACCGCGCAGGCCGCACGCAGCGCGGCCATCTCATTGCCGTGCACCGCTTCGCAGGCGGCCAGTACCAGCAATGGACGCAACCGCTTGCCGCCGTCGAGCACGGCGTAGCGCATGGCCTCGCCGAGCCCGGCGGGCGCATCGGCCACCACCCATCCGGCCAGGGCGCGCTCGATGCGGGCCAGCCGCTGCTCGCTCCAGTGCGCCAGGTCGAAACCGCCCGGCAAGGCGTTGCCGCTCACTCCTGCATCCACGGCTTGAGCGTGCCTTCGTCCAGCACCTTGATCTGTTGTTCCACTGCCTGCAGCTTGTCGCGGCAGAACTGCAGCAATTGCGCGCCGCGCTGATAGCCTTCCAGCAACTGCTCAAGCGGCAGCTGGCCGGACTCGATGACGGCGATGAGCTGCTCCAGCTCTTCCAATGCGGCCTCGTAGCTCGCCGGGGTTTTGAAGGGGGCCTTGGCCATGTTCCTGCGCTTGGCGAAACCTTTGATTCTAGGCGGTGCGAGCCGGCCGCAGGGCGGCAGGGGCAGGCCGCCGGGTCGAACCGGGCCTTGAGACCGGCACCGTGCGCCCCAGATACCCCCTGGCGGGCTACAATCCGCTTCCCTTCTTCCCGGGCCATCGTCCGGGCTTTCAACCCTTTCCCCTCGCGCGCTCAATCTTTGCCGAAAAGGCGCTTCCCTGCCCCTTAATAGGGGGAGTCTCTAGGTCAGGTCACCCATGTCTGATTTAAGTCTTCAACTGCAGCAGGCCGCAAGCCAACTACCAGTTTCCAGTTACTTCGACGAGGCGCTGTACCGGCGCGAGATGGAAATCATCTTTCAGCCGGGGCCCCGCTATGTGGGGCACCAGCTTTCCGTCGCCAACCCTGGCGATTATTTCGCCCTGCCCCAGGAGGGGGAGGGCCGCGCGTTGCTGCGCACGCCCGGCGGCAATGTCGAGCTGATCTCGAACGTCTGCCGACATCGCCAGGCCGTGATCCTCAAGGGTCGCGGCTCGCTCCCGGCCGCGGGCGGCAACATCGTTTGCCCCTTGCACCGCTGGACCTACAGCGCAGGCGCCGGCGGCCCGGCCGGCACGCTGCTGGGTGCGCCGCATTTTCCCGAAGACCCGTGCCTGAGCCTGGCCAATTACCCGCTGCAGGAATGGAACGGCCTGTTGTTCGAGCGCACACCCGGCAGCCCCGACGTGCAAGCCGACCTGGCCGGCATGGGGCCGCGTGCCGATCTCGATTTCAGCGGCATGGTGCTGGACCGGGTCGAGATGCACGAGTGCAACTACAACTGGAAGACCTTCATCGAGGTCTATCTGGAGGACTACCACGTCGGTCCGTTCCATCCGGGCCTGGGCGGATTCGTCACCTGCGAGGACCTGCGCTGGGAGTTCAAGGAGAACTATTCGGTGCAGACGGTGGGTATCGCCAATCGCCTGGGCCGGGCCGGCAGCCCGGTCTACGAGCGCTGGCAAAACGCATTGCTGGCCTATCGCCAGGGACAGCAGCCCCGATACGGCGCGATCTGGCTCACCTACTATCCGCACATCATGGTCGAGTGGTACCCGCATGTGCTCACCATCTCGACGCTGCACCCGGTCGGGCCGCACAAGACCATGAACATGGTCGAGTTCTACTATCCCGAGGAAATCGCCGCATTCGAGCGCGAATTCGTCGAATCCCAGCAGGCGGCTTACATGGAAACCTGCATCGAGGACGACGAGATCGGCGAGCGCATGGACCATGGCCGCAAGGCCCTGCTGCAGCGCGGCGACAACGAGGTCGGCCCCTACCAGAGCCCGATGGAGGATGGCATGCAGCACTTCCACGAGTGGTACCGCGGCCGCATCGGCGCCAACGCCCGGCGTTTCCTGGTCTAGATGCCCTCGGGTACGGCCCGCGGGGCCCGACGCTGATGCAAGCGCTGTGGATGGTGCTGGGGTCGCTGTTCTTCGCCAGCATGGCGGTGTGCGTGAAGTTCGCGCTGGCCTGGTTCAACACCGCCGAACTGGTGTTCTGGCGCGGCGCGCTGGGCATGTTTTTCATGTGGCTGTTCGCCCGCGGTCAAGGGGTGACGCTCGCCACTTCCTACCCCGCGATGCATGCCTGGCGCAGCCTGGTGGGCGTGATCTCGCTGGCCGCCTGGTTCTATTCGATCGGCCAGGTCCCGCTGGCCACGGCCATGACGCTGAATTACATGAGCAGCGTGTGGATCGCCGCCTTCGTGGTCGGTGGCGCCCTGCTGGCCTGGAACCCGCGGCGCGGGGCCGCCACGCCGCGCCAGGGCCCGCTGGTGATCAGCGTCCTGGCAGGCTTCGCCGGGGTGGTGCTGATGCTGCGCCCGACCGTCGACCAGAACCAGTTGTTCGGCGCGCTGGTGGGCCTGATGTCGGGTGTGACGGCCGCCTTCGCCTATATGCAGGTGATGGCGCTGGGCAAGATCGGCGAGCCCGACTCGCGCACCGTCTTCTACTTCGCGGTGGGCTCGACGCTGGCCGGCGGGGCCTGGATGATGGCGGCTGGCGTCTCGCCGTGGGACTGGCAGCACGCGCTATGGCTGTTGCCGGTCGGGCTGCTGGCGTCGCTGGGGCAACTGTGCATCACCCGCGCCTACAGCCAGGGGGCGACACTGGTGGTCGCCAGCCTGCAGTATTTCGGCATCCTGATCGGCGCGCTCTACAGCGTCTGGCTGTTCGGTGACGCGATCTCGCTGTCCGGCTGGGCCGGCATGTCACTCATCGTGGCCAGTGGCATCGCAGCGACAGTGCTGCGTTCGCGCGCGGCTCCGGACGCGCCGGCGGAGGAACACTGAACAGCCGGGAAAGAAGAACCGGACGCAGAAGACGCAAAAAAAGACAAGCTGGATTTCAAAATTCGATATTGAAATTCTTTCTTCTTTTGTCTTCCTTTTGCGTCCTTTTGCGTCTTCTGCGTCCTGCCTTCGGATATTTGTCAGGCGCACGATAATCCGATCTCACCGACAGAGGCGATGCCATGTACACCACCCTCATCCAGATCGAAGAGCTGAAGGCGCTGCAATCAACCGGCGCGCCGCTGATGATCTTCGACTGCAGCTTCGACCTGATGAATCCCGCCGCCGGCGAGGAGCAGTACCGCAAGGCCCACATCCCGGGCGCGGTCTATGCCAGCCTCGACGCCGCCCTGACCGACGAGGGCATTGTCGATGCCGATGGCACCCTGCATCCCCATCCGGACGCGGCCTCGGGCGGCCGCCATCCCCTGCCCAGCCGCGAAAAGTTCGCCATGTGGCTGTCCGGCGTGGGATTCACCAACGAGATGCAGGCCGTCGTTTATGACCGCAACGGCGCCAATTACTGCGGCCGACTCTGGTGGATGCTCAAGTGGGCGGGACACGATGCCGTGGCCGTGCTGGACGGCGGCTTGCAGGCGTGGCAGGCCGCGGGCGGCGGCGTGACCGACCGCCAGGAGGCTTCACACTTCCAGTCGAATTTCAGGCTGGGGCCGCCGCTGCGCCGGCTGGCCACCACGCAAGAGGTCGAGCGCGGGCTGGGTCAGCCCGGTCAAGTCTTGGTCGATGCGCGCGGTGCGCCGCGCTTCAAGGGTGAGGTGGAGCCGCTGGACCCGGTGGCCGGTCACATTCCCGGCGCGCTCAACCGCCCGTTCGGCCAGAACCTCGGGGCCGACGGCCGTTTCAAGCCGGCGGATCAATTGCGCTTGGAATTCCAGCAGCTGCTCGGCGGGCGCGATCCGGCCACGGTGGTTCATCACTGCGGCAGTGGCGTGAGCGCCGTGCCCAATGTCATCGCCATGGAACTGGCCGGACTCGGCCCCACCGCGCTGTACGCCGGGAGCTGGAGCGAATGGTGCCGCGATCCATCGCGGCCCGTGGCGAAGGGCTGAGACCGGCGCAATTCGGCCAGCGCGACGCCCGAACGAGGCCGGCCGTCGCGCACTGGCATCACTTGGTCGTCGTCGTGGCTTCGGGGGTCGAAGTGCTCGGGCTGGTGCTGGAGCTGGGGCCGGCAACGAATGGGCTGTTGCCGCTGCTGGTGGAGCCGGTGCCGGCGCCGCCCATCGAGCTGGTGCTGCCGGCGGGGGTGCCGCTGCTGCTCGTAGTGTCGCTGCTGCTGGTGCCGCTGCCGGCGGTGCTGCCGGTGCTCGGGCTGGTCGTGCTGCTCGAGGAACTGGAGCCGGGCGTGGCGTCACGCTTGTTGCACGCGCTCAGCGAAAGAGCAGCGGCCACGGTCAGCGTGGCGACCGCGATACGGGTGAGAGAGGTCTTCATCAGGAAACTCCTTGAGGTTATGCGGATTCGCAAGGGCACTTGGTTGCCCTACCGCGCACTCTAGGCAGCGGCGCCGGCCCGACTGTCGGCACCAGGCGCTGGTCTTTGTAGGACAAGCGCAGAGGCAGCGGTGCCATTCGGATGCTGTCGGGCTCGGGCCCGGGACCGCCGACCGGTCGGCTCAGCCTGCGCGGCGGTCTTGCCTGCGCCGATGGCGCCGCCCGGCTTTCTCGTAAGTGGCCATCAGCGGTGTCACCGAAACACCATGGACGACGATCGAGGCCACGACCACCGACAAGGTCATCGCCACCAACGGATCAGCCAAAGCCGCCGGCAATCCATGGTTGAGCGCATACATGAGGTAGTAGAGCGACCCGACGCCCCGGATGCCGAACCAACCGATGAGCCAGCGCTGTCCCTTCGAGCTGGGCGAACCGATCAGTCCCAACCCGACGGCCAGGGGGCGCACGCCCAGCAGCAACAGCGGAACCAGCCACCAGACCGCCTGGGTCCAGTGCACCGCCCACAGCAGCGCACCGATGGTAATCACGATGGCCAGCTCGCCGATGCGCTCGAGCTGCTCGTTGAAGCCGAGCAAGGCCTGCGCCATGTAGGCCGGCGCATGCTGCGGATGCACTGCGGCGGCGTCGGCCACGGACT
The DNA here is from genome assembly GCA_012274225.1 of Comamonadaceae bacterium. GTDB lineage: Bacteria > Pseudomonadota > Gammaproteobacteria > Burkholderiales > Burkholderiaceae_C > Ramlibacter. Next base: position 22,821 of record JAAOZX010000278.1, read on the forward strand.
GATCCGGGTTGGCTTTCGCTTTTTCCACCGCCTGCTGGCTGTCGGTGCGCCGTGTTTGGGTTTGCTGCAAGCGCCGAAGCGCCACGCCGGCAGCGAACACTGCCAGGAAACCGTTGCCATGCATCAGTTGGGCCGCCCCATAGGACAAGGCCATCAAGCCCAGCGCCAGGAAGTCATCCAGCCCCACTGCTTCCTGGTGGACGCGCCGCAGGTACAGCACCAGGCGCCCTATCGCCACACCCGCCACAGCCCCGATTCCCAGTCCGCAGACGGTGGACCACACAACTTCGACCAGCAACCAATGCCAGCCGGATTGCGGCGCGCTTTGAACGCCAAGCAAACCCAGGCCCAACAGCACGAACGGAAATGCGGTGCCGTCGTTCAGGCCGCCTTCGCCGGTGAGCGAAAACCGCAGCCGGTCGCGGTCGCCGGGCTGCTGCACCTGGACGTCCGAGGCCAGCACCGGATCGGTGGGCGCCAGGATGCCGCCCAGCAGCACCGCCGCGCCCAGCGGCAGGCCGATGACGAAGTGCGCAACGGCGGCGATGACCGCCACCGTGATCACCATGGAAGTGAGGGCCAGGCGCAGCGGCAGCAACCAGCGGCGGTCGTTCAGGCCGGGACTGAGCTTGAGTCCGGCCGAAAACAGCGAGACCACCACGATGGCCTCGGTGA
>JAAOZX010000279.1 GCA_012274225.1 Comamonadaceae bacterium
CCACCAGCGGCCGCGCCTTCTCGTCTTCCATGATCAGCGTCTTCACCACCGTGAACGGGTCGAGGCCCAGCACCTGCGCGCTGTGCTGCGCCCCGCCGTGCTCCAGGTATTCGTAGGGATGCTCGGTGAAAGCCACGGCATTGGCCTTCAGGAAGGCCGTAGCCGGTGTTTCACTGACGTGCTCTTTCTTGGCCATTGCGCCATTTTCGCTCGCGTGAAGTGAGACCCCTTGACTCCACGAATTCTTGAACGCAGAGGTCGCAGAGGACGCGCAGAGGACGCAGAAAAATCCTTTGAAGGTTTTCCCTCTGCGATCTCTGCGAAACCTTTGCGCGCTCTGCGTTCAAAAACTTCTCCGCATGCCAGTCAATTCGCTGGATCGCGGATCTCCCAGCGGATCTGGTCGATCTGCGCCAGCAGTTCCGGCGACAACCTCGTGCCCCATGCGTCGAGGTCTTCCTCCAGCTGCGCCACCGAGGTGACGCCGATGATGGTGCTGGTGACTTGCCACTTGGTGTAGCACCAGGCCAGCGCCATCTTGGTGGGCGTCATCCCGTGGTCGCGCGCCAATCGGTTGTAGCGGCGCGCCGCGGCCAGGGCCTCGGGCCGGCCCCAGCGCTGCTTGCGCACCGTCTCGTAACGGGCGATGCGGGCGTTCTTCGGCGCGTCCGGGCCGTCGGTGCCCGACTGGTCGTACTTTCCGGTCAGAAGGCCGAACGCCAGGGGCGAGTACGCCAGCAACGACACGCCCAGGCGGTGCATGGTTTCGTCCAGGCCGTTGTCCGCAGCCCGGCCCACCAGGCTGTAGAAATTCTGGACCGTGGCGATGCGCGGGAGGTTGTGCTCCTCGGACAGCCGCACGAATTCATGCACACCGTACGGCGTTTCGTTGGACAAGCCGATGGCGCGCACCTTGCCTTGTCGCACCAGGCCGGCCAGCGCTTCGAGCTGGTCGCGGATCGGGGTGGTGGAGCGCTCCAGAGTCGGGTCGTAATACGCCAGCCCGAAGGCCGGCACATGGCGCTCGGGCCAGTGAATCTGGTAGAGATCGATCACGTCGGTGCGCAGGCGCTTGAGCGAACCTTCGCACGAGGCGACGATGTCCTGTGCCGTCAGGCCCTTGCTGGCGCGGACCCAGGGCATGCCGCGGGCCGGGCCAGCCACCTTGCTGGCCAGCACCAGCTGGCTGCGTGCACCCGGGTGCTTCGCGAACCAGTTGCCGATGATGGTTTCGGTGGCGCCGAAGGTTTCGGCCCGGGTCGGCACGGCGTACATCTCCGCGGTGTCGATGAAGTCGATGCCGCGCGCCAGCGAGCGGTCGAGGATGGCGTGCGCGGTGGGCTCGTCGACCTGCTCGCCGAAAGTCATGGTGCCCAGGCAGATGGGCGTGACGTGCAGGTCGCTTTGGCCGAGTCGGATCTTTTGCATGGGTAACAGCGTGGCTGGTGACTGTGGCCCCGCATCTTACCGACGCGGCCCGCGCGCCGCTCTTGAAGGCCTTTGCGTCCTCTGTGTTCAAGAAGGACAGCACTCGCTCAGACCAGGCCGGCCGAAACCCGTGCCTTCTCCTCTTCCATTAGCCGAAGCACGCGGCGCTGCACCTTGCCGGTGGTGGTCATCGGCAGGGCCTCGATGAACTCGATCTCCTTGGGGTACTCGTAGGGCGCGAGCTGGCCGCGCACGTGCGCCTGCAGTTGCGCGACCAGGCGGGCATCGAACTCGGCGCCGTCCGGCGCCGCGCGCTCGCGACTGGATGCGAATTCGGGCGAGAGAACCACGAAGGCCTTGACCACCGCGCCGCGCTCCCGGTCCGGCCTGGGCACCACCGCGGCATTGATCACGGCCGGGTGCTTGACCAGGCAGTTCTCGATCTCGCTCGGCCCGATGCGATACCCGGCAGCCTTGAACACATCGTCGGCCCGGCCCTGGTACCAGAGGTAGCCGTCGGGATCGCGCGTGGCCAGGTCGCCGGTGCGGCACCAGTCACCGGTGAACTTGGCGCGGGTCGCCCCTTCGTTCTTCCAGTAGCCGAGGAAGAAGATCGGATCGGGGTCTCCGTGCACGTCATAGCGGTTCACGGCCACGTCGCCGGAAACGCCCACCGGGCATTCGTTGCCGTCGTCGTCGATGACGGCGATCCGGTGGCCCGGGTAAGGACGCCCCATGCTGCCGGGGCGCGCCGGCCAACCGATCTGTGCCTGCTGCCGCACGGGCACGCCGCTGCCACGGGCAGCCCACTCCATGCTGCAGTTGCCGACGACGTAGTTGATTTCAGTCTGGCCGAACATCTCGTTCACCGTGACGCCCAGCTGATCGCGGCAATAGCCGAACACCGCGTCGCCTACCGCCTCGCCCGCGCTCATGATCGCCTGCAGGCGCAGCCGGAACTGGCGACGCGGCTCGGGGTAGGCCTTCATCATGGCCTTCAACGCGGTGGGGAACAGGAAGGTATGGGTGACTCCGTGTGCCTGCATCAGCTCGAAGGCCAGCTCCGGATTGAAGCGGCCGTTGTAGCCAACGATGGTGCGGCCGAAATACAAGGTGGGAAGAAGCGCATCCATCAAACCACCCGTCCACGCCCAGTCGGCGGGTGACCAAAACACTGCGTTGTTCTGGTCGCCGCCGCTGGGCGTTGCCCTC
>JAAOZX010000044.1 GCA_012274225.1 Comamonadaceae bacterium
CGACAACAGCCAGTGCGCTGCGGATGGCGCCCGGCCGCCGCTCGGCGCTACACTTGGTCAATGAAACTGCTCCGCTTGACCCTGCTCGGCTTGGCCCTGGCCCTGCCCGCCGCCGGCTTCGCCCAATGGCAGTGGATCGACCAGGACGGCCGCAAGGTCTTCAGCGACCAGCCGCCGCCGGTCGAAGTGCCGGCCAAGAGCATCCTGCGCCAGCCAGGGTCCAAATCACTCGCAGCATCGGTCAGCGTGGAGGCTCAGGCTGCCGCCGCATCGGCGTCCGCCCCGCAATCGGCAAAGGTCCCGCCCGGCGTACCCAAGATCAGCGGCAAGGACAAGGAACTCGAGGAAAAGAAGAAGAAAGCCGACGCGGCCGAGGCCGAGAAGAAACGCGACAAAGAAGAAGAGATTGCCAAGGCACGGGCCGACAGTTGTGACCGGGCCAAGCACGCCAAGGCTACTTTCGACTCGGGCATCCGCATCACCCGGATGAACAGCAAGGGCGAGCAGGAATTCCTCGACGACGACGCTCGGGCTGCGGAGATCAAGCGGCTGGAAGGCGTCATCGCCAGCGAATGCAAGCCGGGCGGCGGCAAGCCCGGCAGCAGCTAGCCGGAAGCGATCTTCTCATCCGGCGCACCGTCGCCACCCTTGCGCGAAAACAGGCCCGCCGCGCGCGCACCCTGCTTGCGAAACCGCTCGCGCCTCGCAACCTTGGGGTCTACCTGAAGCGGGCGCAGCACCTCCAACCGGTCGCCATCGCGCAGTCGCTGAGCCAGGCCGGCCTTGCGGCCCCAAAGCGCCATGCCGGAACGGCGCCAGTCGAGTTCGGGCACCTGGGCTTGCAATCCACTCGCCTGCAGTGCCTGGAGGACCGTGGCCCCTGGCGACAGTCTCACCGTCCACTCCAGCACCTGTCGCGGGGCGGGCGAATAGACCACCGTGACCCGCACCGCGTCCTCAGCCATGGACCTGCTCGGCCCGCTTGACGAAGGCCTCCACCATGCTGCCGGCGATCTTGTCGAACACCGGGCCGACCAGCCGGCTCAAGGTGGCGTTGCTGAAACCATAGTGCAGTTCCAGTTCGACCTTGCAGGCACGCTGTCGCTCGCCCAGCGGGGTGAACTTCCATTGCCCCTCCAGGTTGGAGAACGGCCCTTCGAGCAATTTCATCGAAACCTCGCGGGCCGGCACATGCTCATTGTGGGTCTTGAAGGTCTGGTGCAGCCCGCCGAAAGCGATGCCGATCTCGGCCAGCATGCCGGTTCCGTCGGGCACCACCGAGGCGTGATCGCACCAAGGCAGGAACTCCGGATAGCGGTCTACGTCGGTGACCAGATCGAACATCTCCTGGGCGCTGTACCAGATGAGGACGGATTTATGGACGGTTTTCATAGAGAATGCGGGGCCCGCGAGGCATTGTAGATACGGCCGCGCACCCCACTTGTAAGCCCATGGCTACCAAACCCGACAGCTCCAGCCGCATCGCCGATAACAAGAAGGCAGCGTACAACTACCTGCTGGAGGAGAAGTTCGAGGCCGGCATGGTCCTGGAGGGTTGGGAAGTCAAGGCCTTGCGGGCAGGCAAGGTGCAGCTGACCGACGGGTATGTAGTCATCAAGGGCGGCGAGCTATTCGTCATCGGCTGCCAGATCAACGCCCTGAACACGGCCTCCACCCATGTCAATCCCGACGCCGTCCGCACCAGGAAGCTGCTGATGCACAAGGACGAAATCCGACGACTGGTCGGCAAAGTCGAGCAGAAGGGCTACACCCTCGTGCCGCTCAACCTGCACTGGAAGGCCGGCAGGGTCAAGTGCGAGATCGCGCTGGCCAAGGGCAAGGCCGAGCACGACAAGCGCAGCACCATCAAGGATCGGGAAGGCAAGCGGGAGGTCGAGCGCGCCATGAAGAGCCGCAGCCGTTGACGGCCCGGCGTCTATTTCCGGTGCCCGTGGAATAAACCGGTATCCACCGTTGTTCATGCGTTCGTAAGGCCCCATAACCACCGGAGAAACCATGAAGAAACTTCTTCTTGCCCTGGCCGCCACCGCCTTGATGGCGGGCTGCAACACCATGTACGCGGGTCCCGCCAAGACCGCCGACGGCGCCCTGGTCGGCCCCAACGGCATGACCCTGTACACCTTCGACCGCGATGCCTCCGGCAGCGGCAAGTCGGTCTGCAACGGTCCGTGCGCCACCAATTGGCCGCCATTGATGGCTTCCGACAGCGACAAAGGATCCGGCGACTACACCGTCATCGCGCGCGACGACGGCAAGAAGCAATGGGCGTACAAGGGCAAGCCGCTCTACTACTTCATCAAAGACACCAAGGCCGGCGACCGCACCGGCGACGGCGTCAACCAGGTCTGGAAGACTGCCCGGCCCTGAGCACCGGGCCAGCGCTGGATCGTGCGATGCGATGGATCCGATCAGGGCTGCAAAGCCTGTCCGGCTGGGTGCAGCCACCGCTGCCCACAACCCGGGCCTCCAGCGATCGTCTGGAGGCGATTCGGCAATCGATGCTGGAAACGCTGGGGCCGGCTGGCGAGTCGCGCTGGCCGGGCCTCTCGGTGCGTATCCGGTTCTGCCGGGAAGTGAAGACGCTGTGGGCGTTGCGCATCGAATTGATGGATGCGAGTTCGCAGCTGTACGGCGAGCCGCATGCGCTGCGGCGGCTCACCCGGGTCACTGCCTTGTTCGAGGGTCTGGTATCGCCCGCATCGTGCGCCCAACGCAACCAGCTGCGACCACGGATCGCTCGGTGGGGACGCCATTGATGATTTCCGTCGTTACGCGTGCTGTCGAGGCAAAGGCGGGCGTCCGATGAACCGCAGCTTGGTCGTCGAACAGCTTCCGGGACTTCGCCGGTACGCCCGCGCGTTGACCGGCGATTCCTGGGCGGCCGACGACTTGGTGCAGGACACGCTGGAGCGCGCGTGTGCCAAGTGGCATCTCTGGGTGGCGGGCAGCGACCTGCGCGCCTGGCTGTTTACTTTGATGCACAACATCTATGTCAATCAACGGCGATCGGCCAAGGTTGCCATGAACTCGGTCAACATCGACGACGTCGAAGCCGAGCTGCACGCGCCGGCCTCCTCCAGCGACGATCCGCTGGACCTCAGCCGCTGCCTGCCGCGGCTGCCGGCCGACCAACGGGCGGTGCTGCTGCTGATTGCACTGGAGGACATGAGTTATGCGGAAACGGCCAAGGTGCTGGGCATTCCCCTGGGCACGGTGATGTCGCGCCTGTCGCGAGCGCGCAGCCGACTGCGTGAACTGATGGAAGGCGCGCAGCCGGCGGTCCAGCGCGTGCCGGGGACGTCGGCACCGACACTGCGCCGGCTCAAGTGATGGAGTAACGATGGACACCCGAAGGGACACTGGCGCCGCGATCCTGGAAGACGAGCTGCATTCGCTCGTCGACGGCCGGCTTGTGCCTGAAGCCGCAGCGGCGTTGCGCGAGCGCCTGGCCACCGATCCGCAGGCGCAGGCCACTGTCCAGGCTTGGCAGGCTCAGCGCGACGCCCTGAAAGCCCGGTATGGGATGCCCGACGATTCGCCGCTTCCGGCCTCGCTCCTGGCCGCGGCCGCGCGGGCCCAGCGCGCCCGCGACCAGGCGGCCCAATGGTGGCGTTGGGGCGGCATGGCCGCCTCAGTCCTGCTCGCGTTCGGGATGGGATGGATCGCCAATACCCAGTGGCATGTTCGCGCCGGCGCGATGGCCGGGACTCGCCTGGAACCGGCGCGGCATTTCGCGCAGGAAGCCGCGGTGGCCTATGCCGTGTTCCAGCCGGAGGTTCGGCACCCGGTCGAGGTGACAGCCGCGCAGCAGGAGCACCTGGTGCAATGGCTGTCCAAACGACTGGGGCGTCCGCTCAAGATCCCGGTGCTGGCGACCCAGGGCTATGAGCTGATGGGCGGGCGACTGCTGCCTGGCGACGACGGAGCGCGCGCGCAGTTCATGTATCAGAACAGCGCCGGCCAGCGGCTCACGCTGTATCTCGGCGCGCTGAAACCGGCCGCGGGCAGTGCCACCAAGGAGACGGCTTTCCGGTTCCTGGACGATGGTCCGGTGCCGGGCTTCTATTGGGTCGACCAGGGGTTTGGCTACGCCCTGACCGCCCAGTTGCCGCGACCGGCCCTGCAGGAATTGGCAGCGGTCGTTTACCGGCAGCTCTGACGCGGCCGGCGCACCCCGCCGGCCCAATGACAGTCCGCTCAGGCCCTGAGGCGCCAGCCGACCAGTTCGTTGACCACCAGGGCGCCGATCACGAGAGCCCCGCCAGCCAGCACGGCCTGGCTCGGCACTTCGTCCGCGCCCATCCATGCCAGCAGGATGCCGAAGATCACCTCCAGCGACGCGAGCAGCGCGATCTCGGGCGCTTTGAGCACTCGGGCGCAAACCACCGACAGGGCGCAGGGAATCGCGAGCTGCACCAGGCCGAGCAAGGCCAGCAGCACGATATCGTGACCCGAGGCCCGGAAGGGCATCGCCAGCGGCAAGGTGGCCAGCATCGACAGCACCGCGCCGACCAGCACGGCCGGAACCAGGTCGATGTTGCGGCCGCGCGCCTGGGATCGCTGCACGACGGTCCAGTTCAGGGCGCCGGCAATCGGCACGCACAGCGCGACCAGCGTGCCGGCGAGGTGGCCGCCAGAGACCTGGGCTGCGTACATGGAGGCGATCCCGGCCCCCGCCACCAGGATCGCGAGCCAGGTCCGCACCGGAATCCGGTACCCGATGAAAACCCGGGCCATCAATGCCGTGAGGAACGGCCCTGCCGACATGGTGACAAGCACGTTGGCCACGCTGGTGAGCGTGAGCGCCACCATGAAGGCGGTGAACATGACGCACCAGCAGACGCCCGAGATCCACAGCGCCGCGCGGCCGCGGCGGATCTTGGAGAACACTTCGCGGCCCTGGAAGAACGGCAGGATGACCAGGAGCGAGCCCACGGTGAAGAAGCTGCGCCAGAACGTGACTTCGAAGCTGCGCGCCTGCTCCAGATGCCGGGTGACGACGCCGGCGGTGGACCACATCAGGGTCACCGCCACCATCAGGAAAACGGCTTTGGTGTGGGTGAGTTTCACTTCGTTGTTGTTGTTGTCATGCCCGTCATGTTAACAACCCGCTAGCGGCACCGGACCGCGCGGAATAGCATGCAGCGCGGTCTCCGTGTGAAGAAGCCCGGCTCCGCCGGGCTCTTCACACGGACCCAACCACTTGAAAATCGCCTTGCGATTTTCAAGTGGTTAAGCGGCTACCCGCAGAGAGCGCTTGCGCTCGTGCTCCTTCAGGAAACGCTTGCGCAGGCGGATGCTTTTCGGGGTGATCTCGACCAGTTCGTCGTCCTCGATGAATTCCACTGCGTATTCCAGCGTGAGCTGGATCGGCGGCGTGACCTTGATCGCATCTTCCTTGCCGCTGACGCGGAAGTTGGTCAGCTGCTTCATGCGCACGGCGTTCACCACGAGGTCGTTGTCGCGGCTGTGGATGCCCACGATCATGCCCTCGTACACCGGATCGCCGGCCTTGACGAACATGCGGCCGCGATCGTCCAGCTTGCCCAGCGCATAGGTGACGATTTCGCCGTCGTCCATGCTGATCAGCACGCCGTTCTTGCGGCTGGCGATCTCGCCTTTGTAGACCTCGTAGCCGTCGAAGATGTTGCTAGCCAGGCCCGTGCCGCGCGTCAGGTTCAGGAATTCGTTCTGGAAGCCGATCAGGCCCCGGGCCGGGATCCGGTATTCGAGACGGACCCGGCCGCGGCCATCCGGCTCCATGTTCACCAGGTCGCCCTTGCGCTCGCCCAGGGCCTGCATCACGCCGCCCTGGTGCCCTTCCTCGATGTCCACCGTGAGCAGTTCGATCGGTTCGTGGCGCTCGCCATTGACCTCCCGGAACACCACGCGTGGCTTGGAAACGGCGAGCTCGTAGCCCTCGCGCCGCATGTTTTCCACCAGGATCGTCAGGTGCAGCTCGCCGCGGCCGGAGACTTCGAAGATGCCTTCCTCGTCGGTGTCCTTGACGCGTAGCGCCACATTGGCCTGCAGCTCACGCTGCAGGCGGTCCCAGAGTTGTCGGCTGGTGACGAACTTGCCCTCGCGTCCGGCCAGGGGCGAGTTGTTGACGCAGAAGTTCATTGTCAGCGTCGGCTCGTCGATTTTGAGCATCGGCAATGGCGCCGGATTGGCCGGGTCGGTGATGGTAACGCCGATGCCGACCTGCTCGATGCCGCTGACCAGCACGATGTCCCCGGGGCCGGCCTCTAGCGCGGGAAGGCGCTCCAGCCCGTCGAACTTCAGGATCTGCTGCACCTTGGCCAGTGCCGGGGTGCCGTCCACCCCTTCGTAGACGGCAACCTGCTGGTTCACCCGGATGGTGCCCTGGTTGACGCGGCCTACCCCGATGCGGCCGACGTATGTCGAATAATCGAGCGACGAGATCTGCAACTGCAGCGGCGCATCGGCCTCGCCTTCGTGTGCCGGCACGTGGGCCAGGATGGTGTCGAACAGCGGCGCCAGGTCCTTGCCCCACTGTTCGCCGGCGGCGCCCTCCTCCATCGACGCCCAGCCGTTCAGGCCCGAGGCGTACACCACCGGAAAGTCCAGCTGGGACTCGGTGGCGCCGAGCTTGTCGAACAGGTCGAAGGCCGCGTTGATCACGTAGTCGGGGCGCGAGCCCGGGCGATCCACCTTGTTGACGACCACGATCGGCTTCAGGCCCAGCGCCAATGCTTTCTTGGTGACAAAGCGCGTCTGCGGCATCGGGCCTTCCACGGCGTCGATCAGGAGCACCACCCCATCTACCATTGAGAGCGCCCGCTCGACCTCGCCGCCGAAGTCGGCGTGGCCGGGAGTGTCGACGATGTTGATGTGGGTGCCCTGCCAGCTCACGGCGCAGTTCTTGGACAGGATGGTGATGCCCCGTTCCTTTTCCAGATCGTTGCTGTCCATCACCCGCTCGGTGACTTTCTCGTTGGCGCGGAAGGTGCCCGACTGGCGCAGCAGCATGTCCACCAGCGTGGTCTTGCCGTGGTCCACGTGGGCGATGATGGCGATGTTGCGGATTTGCTTGTTGCTCATAGGTTGCTTTCCAGAATCTGTGAAATCTCGTGCGGGCTCAGCAGCCGGCTGGGAATCAGTTCGCCGCCCTTGACATGGGCCGTTCCGAGCAGCGCCTTGGGCTGCTCGCCGAACACGGCGACGTGTTCGCTGTCCTGCCAGTCTCCGCGCCGGCGCAAGCCGCTCAGGAACCGGCCGGCGTCCTCGGGGTCGAGCGCGATGCGTTCATGGGCCGGCAGCAGCGAGGCCACCGGTTTCAGGCTTGCCAGACGTTGTTGCTCGCTCATGGCCTCCAGCGCTTCCAGGGTCACGCACTGGGAGACCTCGAAGTGTCCCGTCGCAACGCGTCGCAGCGACGTCAAATGACCGCCGCACCCCAGGGCCGCGCCGATCTCTTCGCCGAGCGTGCGGATGTACGTGCCCTTGCTGACCTTGGCCAGCAGCCGGAGCGTGTCCATCGGACGGCACTCGGTGCCCGGTGCGAGCCACAGTTCATGGACCACAACATCGCGCGCCTCGCGATCGACTTCCTGGCCGGCCCGGGCGTATTCGTACAGCGCCTTGCCGTCCTTCTTGAGCGCGCTGTGCATGGGTGGAACCTGGCGCAAAGCGCCCGTGAACTGTGCGACCACTTGCGCCAGCCGTTCGGCCGTGAACGCTGGAACCGGGCGTTCCTCGATGACGCCGCCCTCGGCATCGCCGGTGGTTGTCCTCACGCCGAGCCGGACCGTGGCCTCATAGGTCTTGTCGGCATCGAGCTGGAGCTGACTGAACTTCGTCGCCGCGCCGAAGCACAGCGGCAGCACGCCGGTGGCCAGCGGATCGAGCGTCCCGGTGTGGCCCGCCTTTTCGGCGCGCAGGAGCCACTTGGCCCTTTGCAAGGCCGCGTTGCTGGTCAGGCCCAGCGGCTTGTCGAGCAACAACACCCCGTGCACAGGGTGCCGTGAAATCTTGGGGTTGGATTGCATCTTTTCCGTGTGTGGCCGCTGAGGCCACTTCCAAGGAAATTGGAATCTGACCCCAATATTTCGATCAGTCTTCTTTTGCCCGCGACGAGACTGCCTTGGCGATCAGCGCGTTCAGGTCGGCGGCACGTTCGGTGGTGCGGTCGAACTGGAAGTGCAGCGTGGGCACGGTGTGGATGTGCAGTCGCTTGAACAAGCCGTTGCGCAGGAAACCTGCGGCCTGGTTCAGCGCCGCCTCGCATTCGTGCGGGTCGCCCACCAGCACGCTGAAGAACACCTTGGCATGGGCATAGTCCGGCGTCACCTCCACCGCCTGGATGGTGACCATCCCGACCCGCGGATCCTTCAACTCGCGCGCGATCAGCTCCGTCAGGTCCCGCTGGATCTGATCGGCGACCTTGAAGGCGCGGTTAGGGGTGGTTGACTTCTTTGGCATGAAGGTCTGGCCGGGACAGGTCCTTTTTGAACGCAGAGTCCGCAGAGAATGCGCAAAGGTCGCAGAGTGAAAAGATGACGAGCCTGTCTTCTCTGCGCTCTTTGCGGTACCTTCGCGTTCTCTGCGTTCAGAGACTCCTGTCTTAAAGCGTCCGGGCGATTTCCTTGATCTCGAAGAACTCCAGCACATCGCCTTCCTGGATGTCGTTGTAGTTCTTGATGTTCAGGCCGCACTCGAAGCCTTCCTTGACCTCGCGCGCGTCATCCTTGAAGCGCTTGAGCGATTCGAGCTCGCCGGTGAAGACGACCACGTTGTCGCGCAGCAGGCGCAGTCGCGCTGTGCGGCGAACCAGACCCGAGGTGACCATGCAGCCGGCGATCGAGCCGATCTTGCTGACCTTGAACACCTGGCGGATCTCGGCGGTTCCGATCACTTCTTCGCGCTTTTCCGGCGTCAACATGCCCGACATCGCGGCCTTCAACTCATCGACGGCGTCGTAGATGATGTTGTAGTAGCGGATGTCGATGCCGTTGTTCTCGGCCAGCTTGCGCGCGCCGGCGTCGGCCCGCGTGTTGAAGCCGATGATCACCGCCTTGGAGGCGATCGCCAGGTTGACGTCCGACTCGCTGATGCCGCCGACGGCCGCATACACCAGTTGCACCTTCACTTCCTCGGTGGAGAGCTTCAGCAGCGACTGCGCAAGCGCTTCCTGCGAACCCTGCACGTCGGCCTTGACGATGATCGGCAACATCTTGACTTCCCCGGCCGAGATGTCGGAGAACATGTTCTCCAGCTTCGCGGCCTGTTGCTTGGCCAGCTTGGTGTTGCGGAACCTGCCCGCCCGGTAGGTCGCGATTTCGCGCGCCCGGCGTTCGTCCGTCATGACCATGAACTCGTCGCCGGCTTGCGGCACCTCGGTCAGGCCCTGGATTTCCACCGGAATGGATGGCCCGGCCGACTTGATCGACTTGCCGTTCTCGTCCAGCATGGCGCGCACCCGGCCATAGGTCTGGCCGGCCAGCACCACGTCGCCGGTCTTCAGCGTGCCGGACTGCACCAGCACCGTGGCCACCGGGCCGCGGCCCTTGTCCAGCTCGGCTTCGATCACCAGGCCCTTGGCCATGGCTTCGACGGGCGCCTTCAACTCCAGCACTTCGGCCTGCAACAGCACCTGCTCCAGCAGCGCATCGACGCCCTGGCCGGTCTTGGCCGATACCGCCACGAACGGCGATTCACCGCCGTACTCTTCCGGCACGACCTGCTCGGCCACCAGTTCCTGCTTCACTCGGTCGAGGTTGGCATCGGGCTTGTCGATCTTGTTGATGGCAACGACGATCGGCACGCCGGCCGCCTTGGCATGCTTGATGGCTTCGCGGGTCTGCGGCATGACGCCGTCGTCCGCTGCCACCACCAGGATCACGATGTCGGTGGCTTGCGCACCGCGGGCGCGCATGGCCGTGAATGCCTCATGGCCCGGGGTGTCCAGGAAGGAAATCATGCCGCGGTCGGTTTGCACGTGATAGGCGCCGATGTGCTGGGTGATGCCGCCGGCCTCGCCGGCAGCCACCTTGGCGCGCCGGATGTAGTCCAGCAAAGAAGTCTTGCCGTGGTCGCCGTGCCCCATGACGGTAACCACCGGGGCGCGCGGCATGGCTTCACCGTCGGCGGTGCCGACGTCCTGCTCGGTGAAGGCTTCCGGGTCATCCAGCGCCGCCGTCACCGCCTTGTGGCCCATTTCCTCGACCACGATCATGGCAGTGTCCTGGTCCAGCGGCTGGTTGATGGTCACCATCTGGCCCAGCTTCATCAGGTGCTTGATCACCTCCGACGCCTTGACCGCCATCTTGTGGGCGAGCTCGGCCACGGTGATGGTTTCGGGCACGTGCACTTCGATGATCCGAGCTTCCACCGGCGCCGCTGCGACGTGCTCGTCGCGATGATCGCGCTCATTGCCCCGACGTCCGCGCGGACCACCGCGCCAGCTGTTGCGGCCGACACCGCCCGAGCTGTCGCCACGGGTCGGAATCGCCTTCTTCTTGGACGGATCGCCTGCCCAGCTCGACGAGAGCTTGGCCGACTTGACTTCCTTGCCGGCGCCGCCGGGACCCGTGGGCGCGGCTGCGCCCGGGGCGGGACGCCCGGTCCCGGTGCCCACGGCGGGTTTGTGCAGCGTGCCCTTGGCAGCGCCGGCCTTGGCGGGCTCGGCCTTGGCCACAGCCTTTTCCGGCGGCTTGTGCGCCACCAGCACCTTCTTCGGTGCCGACATCATCGAGCGGATCGCGGCGGCCTCGGCCTCGGCCTTGCGGCGACGATCGCCCAGGTCGGCGGCTCGAGCGGCCTCCTCGTCGGCACGGGCCTTGGACTGGGCCGCCGCCTTCTCGCGGGCTTCGACCTGCGCGGCAGCGCGGGCGGCGGCCGCGTTGGCCGCTTCCTGCACGGCTTCGGCCTGATCGACAGAGGCCTGGACC
>JAAOZX010000045.1 GCA_012274225.1 Comamonadaceae bacterium
CGCAGCAGGCCGCGCTGGACGCGACCCGCGCCGCCTTCCAGAAGTACTCGATGATCCCCGCCATGAAGGCGGCGGTCGCCAAGTACGGCAAGAAGGATTCATGGAAGACCGTGCGCCCGCCGCTCATGGCGTTGACCGCCGAACAGGAAAAGGCGCTGCTCACCTCGCTCGAGACGCTCGGATTCCAGATGCCCGGCCTTTGAAATCACCAACAACAGCAATTCAGGAAACCAGATGAAGATGCACACCCGGCTCGCCGCCAGCGCATTGATCGCCGTCGGCCTCGCTAGCGGCAACGCGCAGGCGCAGGACCCGTGGCCGTCGCGGCCTATTACCTATGTGGCGGCCTTTCCCCCCGGCAGCAACACCGACACCCTGGGGCGCATCATCGCCCAGCGGCTGTCCGAGCGGCTGAAGGTCCCGGTGGTCGTGGATAACAAGGCCGGCGCCACCGGCATGGTGGGCTCGGCCTACGTCGCCAAGGCGCCGCCGGACGGCTACACGATCCTGGGCGCCAGCATCGCATCGCATGCCATCACCCCGGCCGTGCACCCCACCACGCAATACGACCCGGTGAAATCGTTCGAGCCGATCACCATCATCGGCATGAACGCGAACGTGCTGGTGGTGCCGGCCAAGAGCCCGTACAAGAGCGTGGCGGACATCATCTCGGCCGCCAAGGCCAGTCCGGGCACGCTGGCCTTTGCGTCGTCGGGAATCGGCACTACCCAGCATCTCTCGGGCGAACTGTTCCAGAAGATGGCTGGCATCAAGATGATCCACGTGCCCTATGCCAAGACACCGGCGCTACAGGACGTCATCGCCGGCCAGGTGCCGATGATGTTCGAGGGCCCCACGGTCTTCTCGCACATCCAGAGCGGCGCGGTCCGCGCGATCGCGGTGACCTCGGCGAAGCGGCTGGCGGCCCTGCCCAATGTGCCGACCATGGCCGAAGCGGGCGTGCCGGGCTATGAGATCCAGGCCTGGCAGGCGATCTGGGTGCCGGCCGGCGTGCCCAAGCCCATCGTCAACCGGCTCTACACCGAAATCGCTGCCATCCTCAAGGAGCCCGGTACCCTGGCGCGCCTGGAACAAATGGGCGTGACGCCGTCGGGTATGACGCCCGAGGCCTTCGCCGCCTTCCAGAAGTCGGAAGTCGAGAAGTGGGGCCAACTGATCAAGTCCGCCGGCATCCGGGCGGACTGAAGACCAGTCCCACCGTGAAGGCCAGCGCGCCCGCCCTGCCGGTTGCGGCGCCTGGCTGGCGGCCGGCTACGGCACAGGACATCGCCCGGGCCGCGGGCGTGTCGGCGGCCTCGGTGTCGCGGGTCCTGAACAACACCGGCCGGGTCGGCGCCCTGACCCGCGAACGCATCCTCAAGATCGCGGCCGAACTGAATTACGCGCCGAATGCGGCGGCCCGCACCCTGGCCTCGCGCCGCTCGCGGACTGTGGGCGCGGTGATCCCCTCGCTGGAGAACCTGAACTTCGCCATCGGCATCGACCGGTTCCGCAAGGTGCTGCGCGAGCGCGGCTACACCCTGCTGCTGGCCAGCTGCGACTACGACAACGACAAGGAGGAAGCGCAGATCAAGGCCATGGCGGCGCACGGCGTCGACGCGGTGATGCTGATCGGCGCGAGCCACAACGCCCAGGCATTGGGCTTTCTGCAGGCGCGGCGCATTCCGGTGCTGCTGACCTGGAGTTGCAGCCCCGAAGGCGCCAACTTTCCGATGATCGGCAGCGCGCCCTGCATCGGCTTCGACAACTTCGCCGCCGCCCGCCAGGCCGCGCTCTACCTGCTCGACCAGGGCCATCGGCGCCTCGGCGTCATCGCCGGTACCACCGTCAACAACGACCGCTCCGCTGCGCGGGTGAACGCGGTCGCCGCCGCACTCGCCGAGCGCGGCCTGGCGCCGCCGCGGATAGTAACCACTCCGGCCTCGTATCTGGTGTCCGAAGGCAAGGCCGCGTTGCAGCGGCTGATGCAGGGCAAGGGGCGGGACGCGCCGACGGCTGTGATGTGCATGAACGACATCCTGGCCTATGGTGCGCTGCTGGCGGCCTCGGAGCTGGGCCTGGACGTTCCGCACGATCTTTCGGTGACCGGCTTCGACGACCTCGATTTCGCCGCCTCGCTCAGTCCCGCGCTGACCACGGTGCGCATCCCCGCCGAGGCGATCGGCGACGCCGCCGCGAGCTGGCTGGTCGACAGCCTCGAGGGCCGCCAGCCTCCGCTGCCACCGCCGCTGTCGGCCGAACTGGTGATCCGCGCTTCGTCGGGGCCGCCGCCGCGCGCGCCGGCTCAGCCGACGCCGAGGTAGGCCTGCCGGATGTAGTCGTCCGAACCGAGTTCGGCGCTGCTGCCTTCCCGGCCGATGCGGCCGTGCTCCAGAACGTAGACCCGGTCGGCGATGCGCAGCGCCGACTGCGCGTCCTGCTCGGCCATCAGGATCGCGGTTCCGCCTTTCTGGATTCGCTTGATGGCGTCGAAGATCTCGATCTTCAGGCGATGCGCGATTCCCACCGAGGGCTCGTCCAGCAGCAGCAGCGATGGCCTGCCCATCAAGGCCCTTCCGATCGCCACCATCTGCTGCTGGCCACCCGAGAGCGTGCTGACCACCTGCTCGACGCGCTCCTGCAGGATCGGAAACAGGCCATAGACGACCGCGAGGTCGGCGGCGATCGCGCTCGCATCGCGCCGCAGGTAGGCGCCCAGCATCAGGTTCTTCAGCACCGTGAGCTCGGGGAACAGCCGGCGCCCTTCCGGGCAATGGCAGATGCCCTTGCCCACCACGGCGTGGGCCGGAAACGGGTGCAGCGACTCGCCGCGAAACTCCAGCTTGCCGATGGCCGGCTGCGCGCGCGAGATTGCCTTGAGCAGCGTGCTCTTGCCGGCGCCGTTCGGCCCCAGCACCGCCACGAATTCGCCCTCGGCCACCCGCAGCGAAACGTCCTCCAGCGCCACCGCCTTGCCGTACGACACCGACAATTTGTCGATCTCAAGCAGCATGGAGTGCCTCCGTGCCGGTGGCGTCGCGGCCGATGTAGGCCTCGATCACCGCGGGATGGCGGACGATGTCTTCGGGCGAACCCTGCGCGATCACTTCGCCGAAGTCGAGCGCGATGACCCGGCCGACCAGCCGCATGAATTCACGCAGCTTGTGTTCGATCAGCACCACCGTAAGCCCCTCGTCGGCGTGCACCTTGCGAATCAGCGCCGACAGGTCGGCGATCTCGCCACCGCCCAGCCCGGCGAAGGGCTCGTCCAGCAGCAAGAGCTTGGGCCTGGCGGCGAGCGCCCGCGCGATCTCCAGCCGCCGCTGGTCGCCATACGACAGCACTTCCACCGGCACCCCTTCCTTGCCGCCCAGGCCGACCTGAGCCAGCAGCGCCTGGGCGCGGGCCTCCAGGTCGGCGCCGTGCTGGTCGCGCCGCGATCCCAGCGCGCCGACGACGACGTTTTCCAGCACGCTCATGCCGATGAAGGGGCGGCACAGCTGGAAGGTGCGCGAGATCCCCAGCCCGGCGATGCGGTGCGGCGCCAAGCCCAGCAGGTTGTGGCCGTCGAACACGATGCTGGCGCCCGGGTCGGGGGCAATGAAGCCGGTCAGCAGGTTGTACAAGGTGGTCTTGCCGGCGCCGTTGGGGCCCAGCACGCCGACGATCTCGCCGCGTTCGACCGTGAAGCTGACGTTCTTCACGGCGTGCAGCCCGCCGAAGTGCTTGTTGAGGTTCCTGACCTCCAGCAAGGCAGTCATTCGACCTCCCGCCGGGCCGTCCCAAGGGAGTGTCGGGCCCCCTCGGGGGGCAGCGACAACACGGAGTGTGGAGCGTGGGGGCTCATTCGACTCCTCTCAGCGCGGCCTTCAAACGGCGCCAGGTCGGCGCGATCAGCCCGTGCGGCAGAAAGAACAGGATCAGGATCAGCGTGCAGCTGTAGACCATCAGGCGCCATTCGCCGAAATTGCGCAGCAGCTCGGTGAGCAGCACCAGCAGGATCGCGCCGCCCACGGGGCCGTAGATGCTGGCCATGCCGCCCACGTAGACCATCGTGATGATGGTGATCGAGGTGACCACGGCGAACAGCTGCGGACTCACCTGCAACTGGTAGTGCGCGTACATCGCGCCGCCGGCGCCGGCGAACGCCGCGCTGATCACCAGCGAAGCGATCTTGTAGAAGGTGACATTGATACCGGCGGCCTGGCAGGTGGCCTCGTCGCCTCGGATGGCGCGCAAGATCAGGCCCCAGTGCGAGCGCGCCAGCGCCAGCAGCAAGACCGTGATGGCCACCAGCACCGCCAGGGCGAAGTAGTAGAAACCAAGCTGCGAGCGGATCAGCGGCGTCAGCCCGTTGATGCCTTCCTCGCCGCCGGTCTGCTCCCAGAAGATCAGCATCAGCCGCTGCATGATCACCGAGCCAGACAGCATCGCCAGCGCGAAATAAGGGCCTTTGAGCCGCAGTGTGGGCAGACCGATGATCACCGCCGCGACCACCGCCATCACCATCGCCGCGGGAATGCTCCACCAGCCGTTGAAGCCGAAGCTGGTGTTCATGAAGCCGGCGGTGTAGGCGCCGACCCCGATGAACAGGCTGTGGCCGAAGTTTTCGCGGCCGGTCAGGCCCGACATGAAGTCCCAGGTGACGGCCCAGATACCGTAGATCACGCTGACGGTGAGCACGCCGATCAGGTAGTTGCCGCCGAAGACCAGCGGCAGCACGGCCATCAGGGCGACAAACGCGAGCGCGCCAACGAGATCGACCGGCTTGTTGAACATCGGCGGTCAGAAAGCGGCACGCCGCCCGAAGATGCCCGCCGGTCGGAACACCAGCATCAGCAGCGTGGCCAGCACCGAGACAATCTCAGTCCAGGAAGTGGAGATCGTGTAGCCGACGATGGTCTCGGCATACCCAAGCATCAATGCCGCCAGGATGCTGCCTGGGATAGAGCCCAAACCACCCACCACCACGATCGCGAATGCCTTCACGATGGGCAACAGCCACATCGTCGGCTGCACCGTCAGGAACGGACCGGCCAGCACGCCTGCCGCCGCCGCCAGGGCCGCCGAAATGGCCATGACCACCGAGAAGATGCGGTCGCTCGGGATGCCCATGTACTGCGCCGCCTGCGGGTCCTGCGAGATCGCCAGGATCGCCGAGCCCAGCCGGGTGCGCTGGATGAACAGCCACAACCCGCCGATGACCACGATGCTGACGCCCAGTGCCAGCAAGCGGGCGCCGGCGATGTTGACGCCGCCGATGGTGAATTTGGCGTCGATGAAAGACGGCACGTTGCGGTATTCCGAGCCGAAGGTGAGGAACAGCGCCTGCTCCACCACCAGCGCCACCGCCAGCGTGATCATCAGCACCGCCAGCTGCGACTGACGCATCGGCCGGATCAGCACCCGCTCCACGAAGATGCCGAACACCGCGACCAGCGCGATCGCCAGCAGCGCGGCCGGCAACAGCGGCAGCTTCAATTGCGACGTGAAGAAGTACGCGCCGTAGGCCCCCAGGGCGTAGAAGGTGCCGTGGGCAAGGTTCAGGATCCGGGCCACGCCGAAGATCAGCGTGAACCCGACCGCGAGCATCGCGTAGATCGCGCTGCTGACGGCGCCGACGATCAGGATTTCAAGCAAGCGAAGTCCGTTGCATCAGAGGGCCCGCCCGCAGGACATGCCGGACAACGACCCCGATTACTTCTTGACCCAGGCCGGGTACACGAAGTCGGCAGTGCGGCGGCTCTTCGGATACACCACCTCTCGCTTGCACCCGTCGCGCCATTGCGCCAACAGAAGGCTGGGGCCCTTGAAGGTAGCCGTACCGGGCTTGACGTCGTGCGAGTCGTCGAACTCGATGACGCCGGTGATCCCGGTGTAACTGGTCTTCTCCAGTTCCTTGACCACCTTGTCCGGGTCGGTGCTGTTGGCCCGCTTGACGGCGTCGGCGTAGATGTACACGGCATCGTTCGCGTTGAACGCCGTGTACACCGGCGAGCGCTTGGTGAGCTTGTCGAACTCATCGAAAAAGGGAATCGTCCTGGGCGTAATCGGCGCGCGCACGGCGAAGTTGACGGCCATTTCGCCGACCGACTTGCCGCCGATACGCTGGCAGAAGTCGCCGTCCATGCTCTTGACGTCGATGCCGCCGTAGGCCATCGGGAAGCGCGAGTCGTACCACTGCTTCGCGAAGATGTCGCTCGACGCATGCGACAGCACGACCACCATGTACTGGGCGCCCGAGTCCTTGACCTTGGAGAACAGCGGTGAAAAGTCGGAAGTCTGGGCGTCGAAGAATTCGGTGGCGCGCACGTCGGCACCGGCTTCGGTGGCACCCTTCTTGAGCAGCGGCACCAGGTCCTGCACCCACTTGGCGTTCTCGCCGACGATCGCCACCTTGCTGATTCCGAGTTCGCCCTTGACGAAAGTGGAAATGAAATCCGTCAGTTGCCTCGCCTGCAGCGCCGAATTGAGCGGGCCAACCCGGAAGACATACTTGTAATTGTCGTAGTCGGTCTTGACCTTGGCGTTGGTCGCCGGCGACGCCGCGCCCACGCCGAGATAGATGGTCTTGGCCGCCGAGATGTGCGGCAACTGGGCCAGCGTGACGCCGCTGGTGTAGCCACCCACGAGCACGTCGACCTTTTCGTCGGCGGTGAGTTTCTTGATGGCGCTGATGCCGGTTTCGGGATTCTCGGTTTCGTCGGCGACCACCATTTCCAGCTTGCGGCCGAGCACCCCGCCCTTGGCGTTGATGTCGTCGATCGCCATCTTGATCGCGTCCTGCGTGTCGCGGCCCACCTGCAGTTGCATCGCAGTCGGCACGCCGATGCGGATCGGCTTGCTGGCCTGGGCCATTGCCAGCGGCGCCGCCAGCCCCAAGGCCGCGCAGGCCGCACCGGCCAGGAACGCGGATCGCTTGGTCCGCAGACCCGAAAGGATGTTGAGCGCTGGGAGATTCATGGCGGCCTCTGGGTGAGTTGCAACACCCGCCAGTGAAGCCAATTTCGCGCGATGGGCCTATAGGGACTATCCCGCGTCGGTCACTGGCGGGACATGACCGGCTCGCGTGGGTCCCGCGTGGGCGGTGCGTCTGCAGGTGCTCGCGCGTAGCTGTGGTATCGCTCACCGCCGAGGTGACACAGCTCGACCCTGGCGAACCGCCGCGACCCGATGCAGGGGGCGCCCCCACGCGCGGCGATTCGCAGGTAATCTCCGTGTGGCGGCCGATGGCTGCCGCGAAGCAGCAAAGGTGTGAGAGCGCATCGATGAAAATGACCAGCGTGGGGATGCCGATTCAAACTGGCTTGCTTGTCACGATGCTGTCGGCGGCTTCCGCGGCGTACCCCGCATCCGCCGAGGACAATCCAGAAATGGCCCGTTGTGCCGCGCAGGTGAACAACGCCCGCCGCTTGAAATGCTATGACGCCCTGAGCCAGAAGCTGGGCATCGCACCGGACGATTCCACCGCGATGGTGTCGAAATGGAAGGTGCAGAAGCAGGCTTCCGCGATCGACGACAGCACCAACGTTTTTCTCAGCCTCGACGCCGACTCCTCCATCTCGGGGTGGCCGCTCAAGACCTACACACCCTCGATGATCCTGCGCTGCAAGGAAAACAAGACGCAGGCCTACATCGTCACCGGCATGGCACCCCAGGCCGAATACGGGAGCGACGCAACGACCGTCACGCTGCGGCTGGACGACGACAAGGCCGTGCAACTGCGCACTGCCCGATCGACGACCGGGGACATGCTTTTTTTCGACGCCGGGGGTCCAAGCATCGGGTTGATCAAGAAGATGCTGCAGCGTTCGGCGCTGCTCTTTCAATTCGTGCCGTTCCACTCGACACCGGTGATGACCACCTTCGACCTGCGCGGCCTGGCCGAAGCCATCAAGCCGTTGCGCGAGAACTGCCGCTGGTAGCCGGGGCGTTGCCACCTTGGGCTGGGGCAGCATCGGGCTCGCGCTGCCGCCTGCGGGTCGGCTTTACCGTCCTTTTTCGAACCGTTCAGTTGAAACTGATCAGGATCAAGGAAGTCGCTGACCTTAGGAATAAAGTTCATTGCTTACTTCCATGCGCCAAGCCATCCGTTCGCGTTGCCGACCGGCCCTTCAACGGGCGACGGACCGGGTTTGCCGCGGCGCGTCCTGGATCGGCGTGCTGGTGGTTTCGTCGATCGCCCTCGCCGCATCATCGGTGGCGCGCGCCGAGGTGACGTACCATTCCGACTGCCAGGTGGTGGATACCACCCGGCTCGCAAACTTCGGTCACGATGGCAGCCCCGCCCAGCTCAGCCATTTCACCTGCCACATCATTGGCGGGCCGCTGCACGGTTCGTTCGTCACCGGGACCAACATCTGGGACATGTCGAATGGAACCGGCGGAGTGTTGCTCGGATCCATCGCGATCGCCCAACGCGCCGGATCGAACGTCCTGTACGAGGTTCACGACGGCACCCGACACCAGCAGACCCGAGAAGGCAAGGTCGCGGGCTGGGGAGCCAGCAGCTGGGGTGTGTACACGTCGGCAACCGGTGCCGCTGCGGCCCTGAAGGGCAAGACCTTCACGTCGGTCGTGCACTCCACCGGTCCGCGCACATTCACCGTCGAGAACGTCATCAACGGAGACTGAGGCGGCGGTCCGTTATCACGTCAGCCGTACCGCCGCTGGACGCGGCGTCGCCCACTTCTTTTGATCCGGCGCAAGAGTCGAGCACTCACCCGGGCAATCCAGGATGGCGTGACTAAATTGGTTACAGCGTCCTGCGATTCGTTGGGACGAGCGAGGTCCGATCATGACCACGATCACTTGGAAGGCCAGTCTTTCCCGGCATAGCCCTCAACGCGGCCAACCTGAATGCCGTTCATCCTTGGCGCGAAACGTGGGTTGCCTCTTGTTCACCGCCCTGCTCGCTTCATGCGGCGGCGGCGGCACCAGCACACCCCCGGAAACCATCAGCGGCAAGGTCCTCTGGGGCTCCAGTGGCCAGGCCCTGGTCTGCATGGACTTGAACCTGAATGGGCGGTGCGACGAAAGCGACCCGCAGACCCTCGCCGACGCCGCCGGTGCGTACCAGCTTTCGGTGCCGACCACTGCAACCACGGCGCCCCTGATCGCGGAGGTCGTTGCGATGCAGTCGCGCGCCGGCGAACCCGGCCCCACCGGAACCTTCTACCGCATGGCTTCGCCAGGTCGCGCCTACAGCCGCAACATCACGCCTTTCACGACGCTGGTAACACTTGCCGGGCCGAGCAACTTTCCACTGGCGGAAGACCTCGTCAGAAACGCTCTCGGGCTGCCCGCGCGCTTCAATATCAACGTCGACTCGACGCCGTCGGCAGGTTCGTTCACGCAAGCCGCCGCCGGCGCTGTCGCCGGCGCCCTGCAGACACTCGGTCCGAACCTCGACCTGTCGGCCAAGGGAACGATGGCTCCTGTCATTGCGAATCTGTCCAAGACATTCACCAGCCTTCCGGTGCTGCGGATCAGCACCAAGGACGCCGCGCCCATCGTGTCGAAGGAAATCTATGTCGGCGCCACCTTCACATTGACCAATCCGGCGGTCGGCCCCGATGCCGCGGCGCTCAACGGCAAGATCCGCGGCCGCGGCCACACCACCTGGGGTCAGATCAAGAATCCCTACAAGATCCAGTTCACCAACGATGCGGCCTATGCCGGTATTCCTGACTTCCTGGGAATGGAGAAGAATCGCAATTGGGCGCTGCTCGCGGAATACTTCGACCGCTCGCTGCTGCGCAACAAACTCGCGTATTCCCTGGGTTCGAGCAGTGTGTTTTCCGACGGCCTCAAGTGGACGCCTGCGGGCCAACATGTGGAGGTCTACCTCAACGACGATTACATCGGCGTCTATCTGCTCACCGAGGACATCCGCATCGATCCGGCGCGCCTGAATATAAGGAAGATGAGCGCCAGCCCCACCGTCAACGATGTCGATGGCGGCTACATCGTCGAGGTTGATTTCCGGCTTGACTGCTACAACCAGGGTGACATCAATCTGCAATTCGTGACACCCCAGGGAGTACCGATCTGCATCGATACTCCGGATGAATCCGCGATCACCCAGAACCAACTCTCGTTTATCAAGAACCTTCTGATCACGACCGAAAAGGACTTGTACGAGGCGAACAACACTCAAAGAATCAACCTGCAAAGTTTTGTCGACTGGTACCTGTTGAACGAGCTTTTCAGGAATGTCGACGCAGCCTTCGGATCGAGCGTCTTCATGTGGAAAGATACAGACGGTGCCGCCAACCCGCTGGACCGGGTGCTGAACATGGGCCCGAGCTGGGATTTCGACCGCTCAGCCGGCAATGTCAACTACTCCGACGGATGGAAGACCGAAGGCTGCTACGTCAATCACCGGGGGGATTTCTTGTTAAGACCCAACTGGCCAAATTGGCTTGCCCAGCTCTCGACAAATCCAGCGTTTGTCAATCTCGTGATCTCGCGCTGGAAACAGAAACGGCCTGCGCTCGAAACATTCATCAACGCCAACATCGATACCCATGCTGCCAGGATCGATGACGCACAACAGCGCAATTTTGCGCGCTGGCCCTGGTTGGCTCCGAACCTGGTGAACTACTATCCGTTCAGTACCCACACCGAGGAAGTCGCCTTCCTGAAGAGCTACCTGAACGATCGAATGACATGGCTCGACAAGGCCTATGCCAGCCCCGAAAGCTTCAACGAGCTGTGCAAGCTGCCATAGGCGGGCAGGGTTGGGCCAATGCCTACCCCTTGAACCTGGACTTCTGACGATGGGCGAATCATGACTCTCCAATTTGGCTTGACCAAGACATACCGACTGGTGCGGCGTTCCCTGATCGCGCTGGGGTCCGTTGCGATGCTGGCCACCTGCGGCGGTGGCGGCGGTGGCGGCGGTTCGACGGCGCCGCCGGCCACAAGCAGCCTGGACAAGATCAGGAACGTCGTCGTCATCTACCTGGAGAACCGCAGCTTCAACAACCTCTACGGCATGTTTCCGGGCGCCAACGGGGTTGCCAATGCGCTGGCTTCTCCCGCGACGTACCAGCAACTGGACCGCGACGGCGTGACGGTCCTGCCGAAACTGCCGCCGGTGTGGGCGGCAGGCAGCGCATCGGCCTGGTCGTTCGTTGCCGATCTTCCCAATCGGCCGTTCCGCATCGACGCGCCGAACGGAACCTCGCCCGGCGTTCCGCTGTCGATCATCACGCCGGACCTCGTGCATCGCTTCTACCAGAACCAGATGCAGATCAATGGGGGCCGCAACAACCAGTTCGCGGCGTGGTCGGACGCCGGCGGCCTGGCGATGGGCTATTACGACGGCTCCTCGATGCAGTTGTGGAAGCTCGCGCAGCAATACACATTGGCCGACAACTTCTTCCAGGGCGCCCATGGCGGCTCGTTCCTGAATCACTTCTGGCTGGTCTGCGCCTGCACGCCCACGATGTCGAACCCGCCAGCCTCCATTGTTTCGAGCGTCGACGCAAGCGGCACCCGGCTGAACACCGCCGCCAATTCACCCGCCAGCGCCCGCACCGGACCGGCAGCGTTTGTGGCCGATGGCAACACGACCTCCCGGCTTGCCGACGGGCAGTACTACGCCGTCAACACCATGCAGCCGGCTTACCAGCCAAGCCGGACGCCGCCAGCCGCCGGGGGCGATGCCCGCCTGGCCGACCCGGCCGGCGCGCTTTCGCCCCAGACCGGCACGACGATCGGCGACACGCTGACAGCCAAGGGGGTGGACTGGAAATGGTACGCCGGGGCCTGGAAGCAGGCCTCGGCCGATCGCACCAACCTGGGCGAATACGAGCCGAACCACAATCCTTTTCCATATTTCAAGCGCTTCGACCCGACCACTGGCGCTGGCGCGGCTGACCGGACGGCGCATCTGAAAGACTACACTGACTTCCTGGCCGACATCCAGAATGGCACCCTGCCGCCGGTCGCGTTCTACAAACCCATCACAAGCCTGACCCAGCACCCGGGCGAAACCGACATCCTTTCCGGCGACGCCCACGTGGCCGACCTGGTGCGCAAGCTGCAGGCCGGCGCGCAGTGGCAGGACATGCTGATCGTCATCACCTACGACGAGTTCGGCGGCCTCTGGGATCATGTCGCGCCGCCGCCGGGCGACGCCTGGGGGCCGGGGTCGCGCATCCCGGCGCTGATCGTGTCGCCTTATGCCAGGAAGGGATACGTCGACAAGACTTCCTACGACACGACGTCGATCATCAAGTTGATCACGCGCCGCTTCGGCCTGGATGCGTTGCCGGGCGTGCGCAAGGATGCGGGGGACCTGAGCAACGCGCTGGAATAGCCGCCGGTTTGTCGCCGCGTCCGTCCACCCCGGCAAGACCGTGCCGGACCTGCCGCGATATTGATCCTTCGCAGAATCTGCCGGTCTGTAAGAGGTAACAATGCCGCATGATCAACATCGGGATCGTGGACGACCACGCCATCGTGCGGACCGGACTCAAGCAGTACTTCTCCGAGCAGGTGGATTTGCGGGTCGTCGGTGAGGCCGCAAGCGGCCGCGAAGCGATCGATCTGGTACGCACGACCCCCGACCTGGATGTGCTCGTGCTGGACCTCTCCATGCCGGGGCAAAGCGGTATCGACGCACTGGGCATGATCCGGGCCAAGGCGCCCGATGTCGGTATCCTGGTTCTGTCCGGTTACCCCGAAGAGCATTACGCGGTCAGCATGATCCGACAGGGCGCCAGCGGATACCTCAACAAGGAATGCGATCCGACGGAAATCCTGAGTGCGATCCGCACCATCGCCATGGGCCGTCGCTACATTTCGCCGGCGGTGGCCCAATTGCTGGCGCAACAGCTCGATCACAAGGAGGGCGGCGCTCCTCACGAGCACCTGTCCGAGCGTGAGTTTCAGGTGTTCCTCAAGCTCGCCAAGGGCGAGACCGCCGGCGACATCGCCAAGGCGCTGTCCCTGAGCGTGAAGACCGTCAGCACCTACCGCACCCGGCTGATGGAGAAAATGAGCCTGGCTTCGAACAGCGACCTGACCTACTACGCGCTGAAACACAAGCTGATCGACTGAGAGGGTGGCCATGAGCAGCCCGCCGTGCGGCCCCAAGGGCACGCGGCGTCGAGCAGTGGGCGGACAAAGGCCGCGCCCCGGCGGCGGGGTATCCCAAAGCATTGCCCCGCCATCGCTCGCTGCTCACAAACGGATCGAGCATCTGCGCCCCTTTGATCGAAATCAACAAAGCGGCCACCTCCTCACTGTCGCCGGCAGCGAAGGCATTTGTCCTACACGCGCAGAGATACTGCAGCGCAACACTCAGCAGCACCGGGTCAAAAAGCGAAAGTACTCCGCATGGAACACGTTGCTAACGAAGACGGCACCCCACAGCAGCCGGGCCCATTTGCCGGAGGGACTTCCCGCTCCGGCGAAGCAGTCGAAAAACCTGCCCGCGACACTGCGCCCGACGTCTCAGGTGAATCGGGCGACACGCTCACGCTGTATCTGCGCGAGGTCCGGCGTACCGGGTTGTTCACTCCCGAGCAGGAATTCGAAACCGCCACGCGGGCACGGGCTGGGGACTTTGCCGCGCGCCAGTCCATGATCGAGCACAACCTGCGCCTGGTGGTCAGCATCGCAAAGAGCTACCTCGGCCGCGGCGTCCCCCTCTCCGATCTCATACAGGAAGGCAACCTCGGCCTGATGCATGCGATCGAGAAGTTCGAACCGGAACGTGGCTTTCGTTTCTCCACCTACGCGACGTGGTGGGTACGGCAATCGGTCGACCGGGCCGTGATGAACCAGGGCCGAGTCATCCGGTTGCCGGTGCACATCGTGCGCGAGCTGCAGCAGGTGTTGCGGGCCCGCCGCACGCTCGAAAACGATCCTGCCTTCGCTGCGGAACGCAATGGCTTCGAAGGCAAGGGCGTGCGCGTGGAGGATGTGGCGGCCCTGCTCGGACGGGACGTGCAGGAGGTGGCGGACCTGCTGGCGATCGCCGAAACGCCGTCTTCGCTCGATGCAGTGATGGACCACTTGGGAGACGAACACACGCTCGGTGATTCGATGGCCGACGAGCTGACGCTGGATCCGACCGGCGTCACGCAGAACCACGAGGTCGAACGCCTTGTGAACAACTGGGTCGATGCCCTACCCCATCGCGAGCGCCAGGTTCTTGAAGGACGCTTCGGCCTGCATGACCGCGAGCCGCAGACGCTGGAGGTCCTCAGCGACCGGCTGGACCTCACCCGCGAGCGCGTCCGCCAGATCCAGAACGAGGCGCTGCTGAAGGTCAAGCGCCACATGTTCCGCGACGGACTCAACAGGCAGGCACTTTTGTAGCTGTACGCAATGAGGCGCGATTGGCCCCGCGTCGGCTTCAATAAAAAAGGACCGACGCTTTCACGTAAGTCCTTGATCTCATTCGCGGTACTTGGTGGGCGGTGCAGGGTTTGAACCTGCGACCCCTCCCGTGTGAGGGGAGTGCTCTACCGCTGAGCTAACCGCCCGTTTCCTCTGCAGGAAAGCCGCGAATTATGCCACAGGCCGGCTGGGCTCGATCCGCCAGAGGGTCCTGCCGCCGCTGGCCTTGTCCAGTTGCTTGAGGATGTCCTCGTGGGCCGCCACCTCCTGCTCGCTCGCCAGCAGCAGGGGCAGCGTAAAGGCCCTGAGGTCGACCCGCGTCACGATGCTGCCCGGCGTGTCGCTCGCCGACATGTCGATCAGCAGGGCCTCCTGGCCGCGTGTGAGGTTGATGTAGACGTCGGCCAGCAGCTCGGCGTCAAGCAGCGCGCCGTGCAGCGTGCGGCTGGAGTTGTCGACGCCCAGTCGATCGCACAGCGCGTCCAGGCTGTTGCGCTTGCCCGGGTACATCTCCTTGGCCATCGCCAGTGTGTCGGTGACGCGGCTGACACACGAGGTGAAGGCCGGTCGCCCGAGCAACTCCAGTTCCCGGTTCAGGAAGGCGACGTCGAAGGCGGCGTTGTGGATGATGATCTCGGCGCCCGCCAGGAAATCCATCAGGTCGTCGGCGACTGCGGCGAACCTGGGCTTGTCGCGCAGGAACTCGTTGCTGATGCCGTGGACCTTGAGCGCATCTTCGTGGCTGTCCCGCTCGGGATTCAGGTAGAAGTGCCGGTTGTTGCCGGTCAGTTTGCGCGAGACCAGCTCCACGCAGCCGATTTCGATGATGCGGTCGCCGCCTTCGGCAGAAAGACCTGTGGTTTCGGTATCGAGAACGATCTGTCGCATGGGCAGGCATTATGCTTGAGCGCTTCAACGATCCAGGAGCAAACACATGTTCGATCTGACCGGAAGGGTGGCGCTGGTCACCGGCGGCAACGGCGGCATCGGCCTGGCCATGGCCGGGGCGCTGGCCGAAGCGGGCGCGAAGGTGGTGCTGTCGGGTCGCAACGCGGAAAAGTCGGCGGCCGCCACCGAGGCCTTGCGCTCGCGCGGCTTCAAGGCCGACGCGATCGAGGCCGACGTGACGGACGAAAGCGAGGTGGCGCATCTGTTCCAGCAGGTCATGCTGCGCCACGGCCGCCTGGACATCCTGGTCAACAACGCCGGCACCACCGTGCGCAAGCCGCCGCACGAACTGAGCCTGGACGAATGGCACGTGGTCATCGACACCAACCTGACCAGCACCTTCCTGTGCTCGCGCGCCGCCCATGCGCTGATGAAGGAAGGCGGCGGCGGCAAGATGATCAACATCGGCTCGATGCTCTCGATCTTCGGCGCGCCCTACGCGGCGGCCTATGGCGCCAGCAAGGGCGGCGTCGTGCAGTTCACGCGCTCGGTCGCAACCTCCTGGGCCGCCGACAACATCCAGGTCAACGCCGTGTTGCCGGGCTGGATCGACACCGACCTGACGCGCAAGGCGCGTGAACAGGTGAAGGGCCTGCATGAAAGGGTGCTGGCGCGCACGCCGGCGGGGCACTGGGGCATCCCGGCCGACCTGGCCGGCATCGCCGTGTTCCTGGCCAGCAGCGCATCGGATTTCATCACCGGCACCGCGATCCCGGTCGATGGCGGCTATTCCATCTCCTGAAACTTTGCGGGTCAGATCACGATTCAGGACAGTAGCTTCGCCGGAGGAGTAAACCTCGAACGAAATCGTGCTCTGACCCCAACTGATTAGTGCTTCTCTTTCGCGTGGTTGATCGAGTACTTCGGGATCTCCACCACCAGGTCCTTTTGCGCCAGGATCGCCTGGCATGACAGGCGCGAACTGGGCTCCAGGCCCCAGGCGCGATCGAGCAGGTCTTCCTCGTTCTCGTCCATCTCGCCCAGCGAGCTGAAGCCCTCGCGCACCACCACGTGGCAGGTGGTGCAGGCGCAGCTCATGTCGCAGGCGTGCTCGATGTTGATGTTGTTGTCCAGCAGCGCTTCGCAGATGGAGGTTCCGGCGGGCGCGCTGACTTCGGCCCCCTCGGGACAGTATTCGGGGTGCGGCAGGATCTTGATCTTGGGCATTAGATGGCTTCCACGTTCTTGCCGGAGAGTGCCTGCTGGATGCTGTGGTTCATCCGCTCGGCCGCGAAAGCCTCGGTGCCCTTGGCCAGGCCCTCGGTTGCCGCTTCGATCGCGCCGGCATCGTGGCTTTGCGCCGCCACGTTGCGCAATTGATCCATGAGTTGCTGGATGTGGGTCCGCTCGGCGGCGTCCAGCAGTTGGCCGTCCGCGTCCAGCGCGCTTTGCGTGGCCAGCAACATGCGTTGCGCATCGACCTGCGCCTCGGCCAGCGCCCGCGCTTTCATGTCCTGCTCCGCGGTGGCGAAGCTCTCCTGCAGCATGGTGGCGATCTGCTCGTCCGACAAGCCATAGGAAGGCTTGACGTCGATGCGGGCTTCGACGCCGCTGGTCTGCTCACGCGCGCCGACGCTGAGCAGGCCGTCGGCATCGACCGTGAAGGTCACTCGAATCCGCGCGGCCCCGGCGGCCATCGGCGGGATTCCGCGCAGCTCGAACCGCGCCAGGCTGCGGCAATCCTGCACCAGGTCACGTTCACCCTGCACCACATGCAGCGCCAGGGCGGTCTGGCCGTCCTGGTACGTGGTGAAGTCCTGCGCCTTGGCGGTGGGAATGGTCTCGTTGCGCGGCACGATCCGCTCCACCAGCCCGCCCATGGTCTCGATGCCGAGCGAAAGCGGGATAACGTCCAGCAGCAACAGGTCGCCGGCCGCGTTGTTACCGGCCAGCTGGTTGGCCTGGATGGCGGCGCCAAGCGCCACCACCTCATCGGGGTTCAGGTTGGTGAGCGGCTCGCACCCGAAGAACTTGCCGACAGCGCGCTGGATCTGCGGCATTCGGGTGGACCCGCCGACCATCACCACTCCCTTGACCTCGTCCTTGTCCAGCTTGGCATCGCGCAAGGCCTTGCGCACGGCGGACATGGTGCGAGATGTCAGGTCCGCCGTCATCGACTCGAAATCAGCGCGCGTCACCGTGACCTGGATCGCCCGGCCCTCCAGCTCGCAATGGGCAATCACTTCATCGGCAGCGGACAACGCCTCCTTGGCGGTGCGGGCCGCCATCTTGACGGCCGCCTTGGCGCTGGGCGTGGCCGCCACGACGTCGGCGCGGCTCTGGATCCAGTCGGCCAGCGCGCGGTCGTAGTCGTCGCCGCCCAGGGCCGAATCACCGCCGGTCGCAATGACTTCGAACACACCCTGGGTCAGGCGAAGGATCGAGATGTCGAAGGTGCCGCCGCCGAGGTCATAAACCGCGTAGATGCCCTGGCTGGCGTTATCCAGCCCGTAGGCGATCGCCGCGGCCGTGGGTTCGTTGATCAGCCGCAGCACGTTGATGCCGGCAAGCTTGGCCGCATCCTTGGTGGCCTGGCGCTGCGCATCGTCGAAATAGGCCGGCACCGTGATGACGGCGCCATAGAGATCGGCATTGAACGTGTCCTCGGCCCGGTAGCGCAGAGTCGCCAGAATCTCGGCGCTGACTTCCACCGGCGACTTGGTGCCGGAGCGGGTCTGCAGCGAGACCATGCCGCCGCTGCCGCCCTGCCCGGCGTCGACAAAACGATAAGGCATCTTCTCCCGGTTGGCGATGTCGGCGAGGCCCCGCCCCATGAAGCGCTTGACGGACGCGACGGTGTTTTCGGGGTCGGCGGCCTGGGCCGCATGCGCGTCGTAGCCGATCTGGCGCCCGCCCCCCTCGAGGTAGCGGACCACGGAAGGCAGCAGGACCCGTCCGTCGCCATCGGGCAGGCACTCGGCCAGCCCGTTGCGTACCGCGGCCACGAGTGAGTGAGTGGTGCCCAGGTCGATGCCCACCGCGATGCGCCGCTGGTGTGGATCGGGCGACTGACCGGGCTCGGAAATCTGAAGCAGTGCCATGGCCTATTGTCCCAGCTGCTCGAAGCGTGCCTGGACATCCCGGTCGAAGCGCTCGATGAACATGAGACCGCGCACTTGCTGGGCCGCGGCCGCCGGATCGGGGTCCTCGTCGAGCAACTGCTCGATCTGTTGCAGGGTCTCCCGGCGCGAACGGTTCATTTGCTCGTCAAGAGCTTCCAGGTCGGTCTCGCATGCTGCCTGGTCCAACGCTTCGCGCCACTCCATCTGCTCGATCAGGAACTCCGCCGGCATGGCGGTGTTGTTCTCCGCGTTGATCGGCGCACCGCCCAGTTCGCAGAGGTAGGCGGCGCGCTTGAGCGGATCCTTCAATCGCTGGTAGGCCTCATTGATGCGCACCGACCACTGCATGGCCACGCGCTGGGCCGCCGCCCCCTGCGCCGCGAAGCGGTCCGGGTGGGCTTCGCGCTGCAATTCCTTCCAGCGCGCGTCGATTGCGGCGCGGTCCTGCCCGAATCGCTGCGGCAGGCCGAACAGCTCGAAGTCGTTGGATTGCAGGTTGAGGTTCATCGGTGCGATAAAAAGACCGCCGGCATTGCAATGCGAGGGCGGTCTGTCGTGAGCGGGTGGCGTCAGACCCTGAAGCTTTCCCCGCAGCCGCAACGGTCGCGCTCATTGGGATTGTTGAACCGAAAGCCCTCGTTCAGGCCTTCCCGCACGAAATCGAGCTGGGTGCCGTCGATGTAGGCCAGGCTCTTGGGGTCGATCAGCACCTTGACACCGTGCTCCTCGAACACCATGTCTTCGGGTGCGATTTCGTCCACATACTCCAGCTTGTAGGCCAGGCCGGAGCAGCCGGTGGTCTTGACGCCCAGCCGCACGCCCACGCCCTTGCCGCGTTTGCTGAGGTAGCGCGTGACGTGGCGGGCCGCCGCTTCTGTCAGGGATATGGCCATGATCAAGCTCCCGACGGGCCGCCCCTAGGCGAGCTTGGGCCCCCTCGGGGGGCAGCGAACAAAGTGAGCGTGGGGGCCATCGTCAATGCGTGTGCTTCTTCTTGTAGTCCTGCACGGCGGCCTTGATCGCGTCTTCGGCCAGGATCGAGCAATGGATCTTCACCGGCGGCAACGCCAGTTCCTCGGCGATCTGGCTGTTCTTCAGCGCGGCCGCCTGGTCCAGGGTCTTGCCCTTGACCCACTCGGTGACCAGCGAGCTGGACGCGATGGCCGAGCCGCAGCCATAGGTCTTGAAACGCGCATCCTCGATGACGCCGGTTTGCGGGTTCACCTTGATCTGCAGCTTCATCACGTCGCCGCAGGCCGGTGCGCCCACCATGCCGGTGCCAACGCTCTCGTCGCCCTTGTCGAAGGAGCCGACGTTGCGGGGATTCTCGTAGTGCTCAACGACTTTTTCGGAATAGGCCATAAGGGTACCTCTGTGGTGATGTGTCAGTGGGCGGACCACTGAATGGAGCTGATGTCGACGCCGTCCTGGTACATCTCCCACAACGGGCTCAGCTCGCGCAGCCGGGCGACGTTGTGCTTGATGGTGGAGACGGCGTAGTCGATTTCTTCTTCGGTCGTGAACCGGCCGATGGTCATGCGCAGGCTGCTGTGGGCGAGTTCGTCGCTGCGGCCCAGGGCCCGCAGCACGTAGCTGGGCTCGAGCGAGGCGGAGGTGCAGGCCGAGCCCGATGACACCGCCAGCCCCTTGATGCCCATGATCAGCGACTCGCCTTCGACGAAGTTGAAACTCATGTTCAGGTTCTGCGCCACGCGGTGTTCCAGGTTGCCGTTGATGAACACCTGTTCGACGTCCTTCAGGCCGTCAAGCAGGCGCTTCTGCAGGCCGCGCGCCTTGGCGTTGTCCTGGGCCATCTCGGTCTTGGCCAGCCGGAAGGCCTCGCCCATGCCGAC
This sequence comes from Comamonadaceae bacterium, assembly GCA_012274225.1. GTDB lineage: Bacteria > Pseudomonadota > Gammaproteobacteria > Burkholderiales > Burkholderiaceae_C > Ramlibacter. Next base: position 20,222 of record JAAOZX010000045.1, read on the forward strand.
GATCTGGTGCGTCGGCAAGGTGCCCGACCGCATGCCGCGCTCGTGCCCGCCGCCGTGCATTTGCGCCTCGATCCGCACCCGGGGCTTGCGGCACACGTACAGCGCGCCGATGCCCTTGGGGCCGTAGGTCTTGTGCGAGGCCAGGCTCATCAGGTCGACTGGCAGCTTCTTGACATCGATCTCGACCTTGCCGGTGGCTTGCGCCGCGTCGACGTGGAAGATGATTCCCTTCTCGCGGCACAGCGCCCCGATGGCCGGGATATCCTGGACGACGCCGATCTCGTTGTTGACGAACATGACGCTGACCAGGATGGTGTCGGGGCGGATCGCCGCTTTCAGCACCTCGAGGTCGAGCATGCCGTCCTCCTGGACGTCGAGGTAGCTCACCTCGAAGCCCTGGCGCTCGAGTTCGCGCATCGGGTCCAGCACGGCCTTGTGCTCGGTCTTCACCGTGATCAGGTGCTTGCCGCGGCTCTTGTAGAAGTGCGCGGCGCCCTTGATCGCGAGGTTGTTGGACTCGGTCGCGCCGGAGGTCCACACGATCTCGCGCGGGTCGGCGCCGATCAGATCGGCGACCTGCCCGCGGGCCTTTTCAACCGCCGCTTCAGCTTCCCAGCCCCAGGCGTGACTGCGCGACGCCGGATTGCCGAAGTGCTCGCGCAGCCAGGGAATCATCGCGTCGACGACGCGCGGGTCCACCGGGGTGGTCGCGCCGTAGTCCATATAGATCGGGAAGTGCGGAGTGGTGTCCATGGCTGGCGTGGTGCGGTCTGCGGTAAGCGAAATTAAGTCTTCAGCGCTCGAGCTCGGTATTGCGTCATCGCAACTGAATTGCAAACTACGACTTGGCGTATGAATTGCCAAGCGCAAATACCGAGTTCGGCGCGTTCACCCGGATCGGCTTGACCACCGGCTGACTGGAAATTGCGCGCTTGACGGCCGGCTTGTCCTCGACCTGGACGCCCTTGGCCAGCTGGTCGTCGACCAGCTTCTGCAGCGTCACCGAGTCCAGAAACTCGACCATCCGCTGATTCAGCGCCGCCCAGAGCTCATGAGTCATGCAACGCCCGCCGTCGCCCTGGCAATTTTCCTTGCCGGCGCACTGCGTGGCGTCGAGCGGCTCGTCCACGGAGACGATGATGTCGGCCACGGTGATGTCGGTCGCCTTGCGGCCCAGGCTGTATCCACCGCCCGGACCGCGGGTGGACTCCACCAGCTCGTGCCGGCGCAGCTTGCCAAATAATTGTTCGAGGTATGACAGCGAAATCTGCTGCCGCTGGCTGATCGCCGCCAGCGTAACGGGACCATTGTTCTGGCGCAGCGCCAGGTCAATCATCGCGGTGACCGCAAAACGGCCTTTGGTAGTGAGTCGCATAGCAAGCTCCTTAATGCTCGGCCAATCCTTCAATCCACCCCGGGGGACTGATTTCGCCCGGAGTTCGTCCCGCCCTTGTCCGGCTCAG
>JAAOZX010000280.1 GCA_012274225.1 Comamonadaceae bacterium
AGGGTCTGGTTCAGGTCGCCGGGGCCATAGACCCTGGCCTTGTTCAGCACCGCCAGGGGCACCGCATCGGCGACGTGGTCGAAGTGCCCGTGCGTCACCAGGATCAGGTCCACGTGACCCAATTGCTCCAGGTTCTTGTATCGCGCCGGCGTGGCCGGGTTGGTGCGCAGCCAGGGATCGATGACGATGACCTTGCCGCCGGGCGTGGTCAGGCGGAACGCCGATTGCCCGAGCCATAGCAGTTCGGCCTTGGGGCCGGCCGCCTGCGGCGGCATCGGTGCGCAAGCCGTGAGCAGCGCTACCGCCACCCAGGTTCCCAACACGCCCAGAAGTTTCTTCATGTCAATTTCCGTTGCCGATAGCGCGGTAGTGTGGCGCAAGGCCGCCGACGCGGCCAATGCCGTTTTGCACTACGTCCTATTCGAATCATGAATGGCTCAGGTGGCCGTGCAGCCAAAGCTGGCGTGCGATCACCACTGGGAGGTTGTGATCCGGCTGAGGTCCAGCGCCGGCTCGGCGGCAGCCCATAGCGCCTTGGCGTTGGCAGCGTCGTCGATGTCGCAATCGAGATAGACCAGTCCGCCGCCGCGCGCCACTTCGCGCAGGGCAGCATGGTCGCAGTCCGCGCGTCCGAGTCCGAGCAGGACCGGGCGGTGCGACAGCCGCGCGCAGGCCGCCACCAGGCTGTGCAGGAGGTCCGCGTCATGTTTGCTGTTGCCGCAAAGCAGCAGCACGATATGGGAGTAGTCGGACAGGAATGCCTGTAGCAGTCCGATCTGCAGGCCGTTGCGGGCCGTGGCCACCACACGCCGCAGCATGCCGCCGCGGCCGCCGTCGAGGTCTACATACTGATTGGCCACGTCCATCGAGCCGGCTCGCGCGCCGGCCAGCCGCTGGCTGATCACCTCGCAGCCATTGGCCTGGCCGAGCCAGCGCACCAGTTCGAACGATTGGGTGCCGCGGGCGGCGCACACCAGCACCCGCTGGTAGCGGTCGGTATCGGCCCGCCCAGCGGCGCCCGGATCCTCGCGCGGCATCGAAACGCGACGCCACGCCGACGCAGGGTCTGGCGCCGGCTGGCCCGACAAGGCTTTCAGGCGGCGCTCGAAGTGAGCCGGTGGTTCCTGGTCTGGCCGGAAGGCCATGGACCAGGGCTGGGTCAGCCGTCGGGGCCCGCGGCTGCGATGAACAACCCGCAGGCTGCCGTGGCGCGGATCATCGGCGGTCCGGCGCAGCACCGCGTCGATCCCCTCGGGCGGTCCCTCCATCCATTCGAGGAACCAGCCGGCCTGGTACAGCAGCGCCACATAGACCTGGTCCCTAGCGTTGCGTAGCAGCGCGTGGTCGCGGATGCGGTGCATTTCATCGAAGACGGACCCCTGCACCCGGCACTCACTGGCACACAGCAGCCGGTCCACCGTCTCGCCCGGAACGACCGTTCGGCGCGAGCGCGGAGTGCTCAGGTCCAGGTCCAATTCCAACTGCGCCCCCTTTGCCGAGCCTGGCTCGGCAGCAATTCATCTTCCCGGCTCGAGGCGCCGGGCGATATTTGTCATCTCACCCCAGTAAATACCGTCCACGGGCGCAGTGCCACTCGCAACCTGATTAGCGGGAATACCCGGATTGCGCTGATCCCCCGGCGCCCGCGGGTGCCTCAACCTCCCGCCAGCAGGGCCTGGGCCGACCGGGCGATCAATTCGGACATGGCTTTCTGGGTGAGGGTGGCCGGCCGTTGCGAACTTCGGGCCAGGGCCAGCTTGCTGCGCAGCGCGGGCGTGCCGATGGGACGGATGGCGAAGGCTTGTGGACGCGCCGACGTGGCGACCGCATTGCGTGAAAGGATCGCGCTGCCGGCGCCGTCCGCCACCAGGTCGAGGATGGCGGCGACACCGTCGATTTCCAGCGCCACCTCCGGCCGGCAGCCCAGGACGGCCATCTCGTTTTCCACCAGCATGCGAATGGCATTGGGCCGGCTGGGAATCACCAGCGGTAGCCGGGCCACCTCGCGCAAGGGCACGGGGCGTGGCCGGGCGGCGGCGCTCGCCTTGCCGGTTTGGCGCTGCACCAGGAACAGCGGCTCCTCCAGCAGCGGCGTCAGATCGATCTCGGGCGAGGGGCCGGCGTTGTAGAGCAAGGCGATGTCCAGGCGCCCGGTGATCAGCGATTCATGCATGGCGACGGAAAGTCCTTCGCTTATCGACAGAGTGGCGTCGGGCAGGTGCTGGCGGCAATCCCGGATCAGCGGCACCGTCATGGCCTTCGCGACGCTGGGGGGCAGGCCCAGCGCCACCCGGCCGGCCAGGGCGCCGCGCACTCGCCCCAGTTCCTCGCGGGCGCGCTCGACCTGGTGCAGGATGCCGCGGCCATGTTCCAGCAGAAGTTTTCCGGCTTCGGTCGGCGCGGCGCCCCGGCCATTGCGGGTGAGCAGGTTCTGCCGCAACTCCACCTCGAGCAGCCGCACCTGGCGGCTCAGCGCCGGCTGGGCCACGTCGAGCACGACCGCGGCCCGGGTGAAGCTGCCGAGCTCGGCGACGCGGACGAAATACTCAAGTTGTTTCAGATCCATGGATTTAGCATAACTTTGCATTGATTATGCCGAACCGGCATAGCTGCTAGTGGCGCTCCCGGCTTTTGTTCCGCCGCGCTGGCGCCCACAATCCGCACCATGTCTTCGCCGCACGCGTTTCCCTGTCGGTTCGCTCTTGGAGCTGCTGCGCCATGAGCGCTGCAATCCGGGTCATCTCGTCGATGGCCACGCGAGCGGTGCTGGGCGAGCTTGCAGCTGCGTACCAGCAGCGCTGCGGCGTTTCCGTGCAGAGCGAGTCGGTCGGCGGCGTGGACGCGGCCAAGCGGGTGCAGGCCGGCGAGCCCTTCGATGTGGTGGTACTGGCGTCGGATGCAATCGACAAGCTTGCTGCTGGCGGCGCGACGATTGCCGGCAGCAAGGTCGACCTGGTGCATTCGCCCGTGGCGGTCGCGGTACGCGCCGGCGCGACGGCGCCCGACATTGCCACGGAGGATGCGTTGCTGCGCGCCGTCGAGACCGCCACACGCATCGGATATTCCACGGGCCCGAGTGGCACCGCGCTGATGCGCCTGTTCCAGCGCTGGGGCATTGCGTCCGCAATCGAGCCGCGCCTGGTACAGGCCCCGCCCGGCGTGCCGGTCGGCCAGCTGGTCGCCAATGGTGATGTCGCGATGGGCTTCCAGCAGCTGTCCGAGCTGATCCACCTGCCGGGCATCACGCTGGTCGGGACCATGCCCGATCCGGTGCAGATCATCACCACCTTTTCGGGTGCAGTCTGCGCCGCGGCGGCCCAGGGCGACGCGGGGCGGCGCCTGCTCGCCTTCCTGGCTTCACCCGAGGCGATCGCGGCCAAGCGGCGCCACGGGATGGAGCCGGCCTGAACCAATTGCCAAGGAGAAGCCAATGATCATCGATTGCCACGGCCACTAC
>JAAOZX010000281.1 GCA_012274225.1 Comamonadaceae bacterium
CTCGGCCTCGGGCGCCTCGATCACGGCGGTGTCGCCGCCTTCGTCGCGCTTGACGAAGGTGCGCTTCTTGCGCACCTCGACCTGGATGGTGCGGGCCTTGCCCGACGAGTCGGCTTGCTTGATCTCGCTGGTGGACTTCTTCACCAGGGTGATCTTCTTGCGCTCGAGGGTGGCCGTGCCATGGCTGGCCTGGAGGTAGCCGAGCAGCTTTTGCTTGTCGGCTTCGCTCAGCGCGTCGGTCGCGGCCGATTTGGCCACGCCCGCACTGCGAAGCTGCTCAAGCAGCGTATCGGTTGATTTCTTGAGTTCGCTGGCAAACTCGGCGACGGTGGTACTGGACATGTGTTCTGGTGCCTTCCATCACATTACTCGTGGGCGGCGGTGGCAGTGGTGAACCAATGCTCGCGCGCTTTCATGATCAGGGTCTTGGCCTCGTCGGTGGACTGGCCGGTGATATCGGTAAGCTCGTCGACGGCCAGGTCGGCCAGGCCGTCGCGGGTATGGACGCCGGCATCGGCCAGCTTGGGAATGAGAGACGGCTCCAGGCCCTCGAGGTCGCGCAGGTCCTGCGAGACTTCCTCGACGCTTTCCTCCCGCGCGATCTCCATCGTCAGCAGCGCGTCCTTGGCACGGGCACGCAGTTCGTTGACGGTGTCCTCGTCGAAGGATTCGATCTCCAGCATTTCCTGGATCGGCACGTAGGCCACTTCTTCCAGGCTGGTGAAGCCCTCCGAGAACAGGATGTCGGCGATTTCCTGGTCGACATCCAGCTTTTCCATGAACAGCTTGCGGATCGTGCCGGTTTCCTCGGCCTGCTTCTGGGCCGACTCGTTCGCGTCCATGATGTTGATCTTCCAGCCGGTGAGGTCGGAAGCCAGGCGCACGTTCTGGCCGCCGCGGCCGATCGCGATCGCCAGGTTTTCCTCGTCCACCACCACGTCCATCGCGTGCTTTTCCTCGTCGACGACGATCGACGACACATTGGCCGGCGCCAGGGCGCCGATCACGAACTGCGCCGGGTCCTCGCTCCACAGCACGATGTCGACGCGTTCGCCGGCAAGCTCGTTGGTGACGGCGTTGACGCGCGTTCCGCGCACGCCCACGCAGGTGCCGATCGGGTCGACCCGCTTGTCGTGCGACAGCACGGCGATCTTGGCGCGGCTGCCCGGGTCGCGGGCGCAGCTCTTGATCTCGAGCAAGCCCTGCTCGATCTCGGGCACTTCCTGGCGGAACAGCTCGATCATGAATTCGGGCGCCGAGCGCGACAGGATGATCGGCGCGCCACGCAGGGTCAGGTCCACTTCCATGATCATCGCGCGCACCCGGTCGCCGTTGCGCAGGTTTTCCTTGGGGATCATTTCGCCGCGTCGCAGACGCCCTTCGACGCGACCGCTCTCGACGATGATGTCGCCCTTGTCCATGCGCTTGACGGTGCCCACGAAGATCTTGTCGCCGCGCGACATGAAGTCGTTCAGCAGCATCTCGCGCTCGGCGTCGCGGATCTTCTGCAGGATCACCTGCTTGGCGGCCATCGCGCCGATGCGGCCGATCGGCACCGAGTCCACCGACTCCTCGATGTAGTCGTCCACGTCGATGTCCGCGATCTGTTCCTTGGCTTCGAACAGCAGAATTTCCTGGTCGGGCAACTGCAGGCCGGCCTCGTCCGGCACCACGTGCCAGCGGCGGAAGGTCTCGTAGTCGCCGCTGTCGCGGTCGATCGCGACGCGGATGTCCACGTCGCCTTCGTACAGCTTCTTGGTGGCTTGCGCCAGGGCCGACTCGACGGCGCCAAACACGACATCGCGCTCGACGTTCTTCTCGCGCGAGATCGCCTCGACCAACATCAACAATTCGCGGTTCATCACACGACTCCTCTATCGAATGGGGACGCCGCACCGGTTGCCGCGATCCGTCCCGCCGGGTCGCCCGCGGGGCGGCCCTTGAAATCCACTATCGGTGCCAGGCGGGCTTCCTTCAGCTCGTCCAGCGCAAATCCAAGCGCCCGCAACGGCGCCGGCTCCCTCTTGCGGCTCACCTTGCGGCCCGGCGGGACCGCCGGCTCGTCGCTCCAGACGATCTGCCAGCCGCCGGCCGGGGCGCGCTCGAGGCGGCCGCGAAACTTCTTGCGATTGACAGCCACCTGCCCGCCGGCCGCCGCGCCCAGCGGCGCCTTGAGCGTGATGTCGACGATCGCGCCGGCAAAGCGCTCGAAATCCGGCTCGCCCCTTAACGGCCGGTCGATGCCGGGCGACGACACTTCCAGCCGCTTGTATTCGGTCCCCTCGACCTCCAGCGCGAACTGCAGCTGCCGGGTGACCTTTTCGCAGTCCTCGACGTTGACAGACTGCTGGACGCCGGGTTTCCAGGGCATGTCAATCGTGATGCGCAGCAAACCCCCGGTGGAGCGTTCGATCTCCACCAGTTCATAGCCGAGCCCGGCCACGGTTTGTTCCACGATATCCTGCAATGCCACGTCTGCGCGGTCCTCAATAAAACCGACGACCTCCGTCAATTCCGGCTTCCCGCGGATGACAAGGGCCCTGAAGGCTTGCTGCGACCCGCGAAAAAAAACGGGCGGTGAGTACCCGCCCGTTTGGTCGTGAAGCAAATATTGTACCGCGTAAAGCGTTGATTTGCAACGGGTTCCCTGCGGACTGCCCGAAGGCGCCGCTGCCGCCCAGCTCTGCAGCAAACCCAAGTTGCCCACGCCCGTGGACCCGGGCTCACCGTGCCGCTATTCCGTGACCCGCCCGCGCAGGATCTTGACCTGCGAGCGCAGGTTCTTGGCCTCCAGCCGGCGCTTCTTCGACCCCAGCGTGGGACGGGTGGGACGCCGAACACGGGGCGCGACCGCCACGCTGTCCACCAGTTCCTGCAGCCGTCCCCAGGCCTCCGCCCGGTTCATCTCCTGGCTGCGGTGGCTCTGGGCCTTGATCACCAGCACACCGTCGCGCGTGATGCGCTGGTCGGCCAGGGCCAACAGCCGCTGCTTGTGGTCGGGGGTCAGGGACGAGTTGCAAATGTCGAAACGCAAATGGATGGCGCTGGACACCTTGTTGACGTTCTGCCCGCCCGCGCCCTGGGCCCGCATGGCCGTGACCTCGACCTCCGAGTCCGGAATGGGAGTGGCCCGTGGCACAGATGACGCCATGACCGGCCTTTCAAGCGGCGGCCGCAACCAGCACGCGGGTGTAGTCCTGCTGGGGCGAGTCGAGCACGCCGGTCACCGTCCCCGCCTCCAGGATGTCGCCGTCCTTCATCACCAGCACGTCATGCGCCATGGCGCGGATCACGTCCACATCGTGGGTGATCAGCAGGTAGCTCAGGCCCTTCTCCCGCTGCAGCCGTTGCAGCAGCTGAAGCACCTGCTTCTGGATGGTCACGTCCAGGGCACTGGTGGGCTCGTCCAGAACCAGCAGGCCGGGCCCGACGATCAGGGCCCGCGCGATCGCCAGCCGCTGGCGCTGGCCGCCTGAAAACTCGTGCGGGTAGCGCTGCAAGAGCCCCGGAAACAGCTCCTGCGAGAGGCCCACTTCCGCCAGTGCATGGACGACCCGCTCGCGCCGGCCGGCCAGCGGCAGGCCCGGTTCGTGCACCAGCAGGCCCTCGCCGACGATCTCCTCCACGGTCATGCGCGGCGAAAGCGACGAATAGGGATCCTGGAACACCACCTGCACGAGGCGGCGGATGGCTTTGTTGGCTGCGGCATCGGGGCCCCAGCGACGGCCCATCACCTCCAGATCCCCGGCGTGCGGCATCAGGCCCAGCGCAGCCAGTGCCAGGGTCGACTTGCCCGATCCCGATTCACCCACCACGCCCAGGGTGCGGCCCGGTGCGATGGCAAAGGCCGCGCCCTTGACGGCGACGAATTTGCCCTTGCGGAACCAGCCGCGCACGCCGGGGATGGGAATCGGATAACTCACTTGCAAGCCGCTGGCTCGCATCACGGGCGTCTGCTCCGGTGCCGGAGCTTCGGTGACATCGCGCACCGGACGGCTGTCGATGAGCTTGCGGGTGTAGGGATGCCGGGGATTGGCGAACACCTCGGTCACCGTCCCCTGCTCCACCAGATGCCCGTTCTCCATCACGGCAACCCGGTCCGCGAACTTGCGCACCAGGTTCAGGTCGTGGGTGATCAGCAGGATGGACATGCCGTTGTGCCGCTGCACCTGCGACAGCAGGTCCAGGATCTGGGTTCGCAGGGTCACGTCCAGCGCCGTGGTCGGCTCGTCGGCCAGCAACAGCCGGGGCCGGCCTGACAGCGCCATCGCGATCATCGCCCGTTGACGTTGTCCGCCCGACAACTGGTGAGGGTAGGCATCGGCGCGCCGTTCGGGCTCGGGCAGTCCGGTCGCCGCCAACGCCGCAATCGCGCCTTGCCAGGCTTGCCTTGCGGTGAGCCCTTCCTTGAGCTGCAGCACTTCGGCGATCTGATCGCCCACCGGGTAGAGCGGATTCAACGCCGTCATCGGCTCCTGGAAGATCATGGCAATCTCCTTGCCACGGATCGGCAGCAATTCCCGCTCGGACAGCTGCAAGAGGTCGCGCGTTACGCCGCCCCCGACCTGCGCAAGCCGGGCCGAACCCGTGACTTTGGCATTGGCCACCAGGCCCAGCAGGCTCAGCGCCGTCACGGTTTTGCCGGAGCCGGACTCGCCCACCAGAGCCAGCTTCTCCCCAGGCTGGATCGAGAAATCCACCCCGTGGACAACTTCCTTGCCGCCGAACGCCACGCGCAGGTCCTTCACTTCGAGCAGCGGTGCGCCAATCATGATCGGCCCTCACCCCGGCCCTGTCCCAGAAGGAGAGGGTGAGAAATCCGCTGCGCGTGGCTCATGAATCGGCCTTTCGGGGATCGAGCGCATCGCGCAGGGCGTCGCCCATGAAGGTCAGCAGCAAGAGCGTGATGGCCAGCACGGCGAAGGTCGAAAGCGAGATCCACCAGGCGTCGATGTTGTTCTTGCCCTGGCTCAGCAGCTCGCCCAGCGACGGCGTGCCGGGCGGCACACCGAGCCCGAGAAAGTCCAGCGAGGTGAGCGCCAGGATCGCCGCGCTCATGCGAAACGGCAGGAAGGTCACCACCGGCGTCATGCTGTTGGGCAGGATGTGCTTCCACATGATCCGGCCGTTGCCCACGCCCAGCGCCTTGGCCGCGCGGACATAGTCCATCTGCCGGTTGCGCAGGAACTCGGCGCGTACATAGTCGGACAAACCCATCCAGCCGAACAGGCTGAGCAGGATGATCAGCAAGGCCACGCTGGGCGCGAAGACGGCGCTGAAGATGATCAGCAGGTACAACTCGGGCATGGAGCCCCAGATCTCGATCAGGCGCTGCATGGCGAGGTCCGTCTTGCCGCCGAAGAATCCCTGGACAGCGCCGGTGAGCACGCCGATCGCGACACCGATGGCCGTGAGCGCCAGGCCGAACAGCACGTTCAGCCGGAACCCGTAGATCAACAGGGCCAGCAGATCGCGGCCCCGCGCATCGGTGCCCAGCAGGTTCTGTCGCCCCGGCGGTGCCGGAAACGGCTCGCTGGAGAAGTAGTTCAGCGTATTGGGGCCATAAGGGTTCGGCGGGTAAACGGCCCAATTGCCAGGGGTCGACAGCTTCTGCCGGATGTAGGGATCGAGGTAATCGGTCGCTGTCGGGAAATCGCCGCCGAACACGGTTTCCGGGTAGTCGCGCGCCATCGGGAAGTAAAACTCCCCGTTGAAGCGCACGATCAGAGGCTTGTCGCTGGAGAGCACTTCGGCAAACAGGCTCAGGACCACCAGCGTACAGAATGCGAGCAGGCTCCAGTAGCCCATTCGGTCGCGCTTGAAACGCCGCCAGGCGCGCGCGCCAGGGCTCTCCGAACGCGCCGGTGCGATCGGCGTTGCCGCCAGCTGCGGGTCAATCGAACTTGACACGGGGATCGACCCAGACATAACTCAAGTCGCTGACGAGCTTGGTGAACAGCCCGATGAGGGTGAAGAAGTACAGGGTCCCCAGCACCACCGGATAGTCGCGCCGGATCACGCTCTCGTAGCTGAGCAGCCCCAGCCCATCGAGCGAGAACAGCGTCTCGATCAACAGCGAGCCGGTGAAGAACGCGCCGATGAACGCGGCGGGAAAGCCGGTCACGATGGGGATCAGCGCGTTGCGAAAGACGTGCTTCCAGAGCACGCGCCGCTCGCTCAAGCCCTTGGCCCGTGCCGTCAGCACGTATTGCTTGCGGATTTCCTCCAGGAAGGCATTCTTGGTCAGCATCGTCGTGATCGCAAAGCTGCCGACGACCATCGCCGTCACGGGCAGCGTGATGTGCCACAGGTAGTCGACGATGCGGGCGCCCCAGCCGAGATCGTCCCAGTTGCTCGAGGTGAGGCCGCGCAGCGGAAACCACTGCAGCTGGCCGCCGAACACCACGAGCAGGGCCACGCCCAGCACGAAACCGGGAATCGCATAGCCCACCAGGACGATGAGCGTGCTGACGATGTCGAAGCGCGAACCCGCGCGCACGGCTTTGGCCACGCCCAGCGGCACGGCGATGAGGTAGCTGATGAAGAAGGTCCAAAGGCCCAGGCTCACCGACACCGGCAGTTTCTCCTTGATCAGCTGCCACACGTCCTTGTTCTGGAAGAAGCTGCGGCCCAGGTCGAAGCGGGCAAACTGCCCGAGCATCTTCCAGAAGCGCTCGGCCGGCGGCTTGTCGAAGCCGTACAAGGCCTTGATCTGTTCGATCTTCTTCGGATCGACCCCCTGCCCGCCGCGATAGGCACTCGCGTCGCCGACCGCGGCGCCGCGGCGCGCTTCGGCAATGAATTGCTCCACCGGCCCGCCCGGCACGAACTGGGTGACCACAAACGTGACCACCAGAACGCCGAACAGCGTGGGCAGCATCAGCAGGATGCGCTTGACGATGTAGGCAGTCATTGAGGCGATTCTTTCGAGCTGATCGGTGGCATGCGCGCCCACCACACGGTCATGGGCCAATCCATGTAGGGGATGCCCTCCGGAGGATAAGGCGGAATGACGGCCGGCCGCTCGAGCTTCCACGCGCTGTAGGCCACCCGCACGGAGCTGCTGGTCCAGGCCGGCACCATGTAATGTCCATGCGCGATCACCCGGTCCAGCGCGCGGCAGGCAGCGAGAAACTCGTCGCGATTGTCGGCACTGGTGATGTGGGCCACGAGCGAATCGACCGCCGGGTTCTTGATGCCCGCCAGATTGCCCGAACCCTGGGTATCGGCGGCCTTGCTGCCAAACAGGTCCGCATATTCCGAACCCGGGAAGTTCGTGCCGGAAAACGAAATGCTGGTCATCTCGAATGAAAACGTGTCGAGACGCTCCTGGTAGAGGGCGAAATCGACGGACCGTATCTTCAGCGCAATCCCGAGTTTCTGCAGCGCGCGCTGCCACGATGCCATCGTCGTCGCCGCTCTAGCCTCGGTGCTGTCGAGCAGTTCAACCGTCAAGGCTTCCCCCTTCGCGTTGCGCAGCGCCCCGTCACGGTAGGTCCAGCCGGCCTCATTCAGCAGCGCCTGCGCCTTCAGCAGGTTGGCCCGCAGGCTGTTTGGGGGCGCCGTGCTGGGCGGGATCGCCATAGTCCCGAATGTCTCCGGAGGCAGCTGCGCGCGGTAAGGCTCCATCAGCGCCACTTCCTGCGCGGAAGGCAGACCATTGGCCTCGCAATCGGTGTTGCCGAAGATTCCTTTCACCCGCTTGTAGCTGCCCCGAAACAGGTGCTGGTTTATCCACTCGTAGTCCATCGCCAGCTCGATGGCCATGCGCACTCGCCGGTCCTTGAACTTGTCGAGGCGGTTGTTCAGGACATAGCTCGGGAACCCATCCGCCTGGCGATGCGCAAAGGGCTGCTTGACCAGCTCGCCACTCTCGATGCGCCGGCCGTTGAGGCGCCGGGTCCAGTCGCCGGCCGAAAAGAATTCCATCAGGTCGAATTCGCCGGCCTTCAGCGCTTCCAGCTGTGCCGTGTTGTCGCGATAGATCTTCACGGTGATCCGGTCGAAGTTGTTCATGCCGCGCCGCACCGGAAGATTCCGGCCCCAGTAGTCGGGGTCGCGCACATAGGTGATGTCCTTGCCGAAGCGAACCGGGCCGATGCGGTAGGGGCCCGTCGCGATGGGGATGTCCGTCACGATCTGGTCGAACGGCTTGGTCTTGCCGTTCTCCGTGCCCCACTGGGTGCTGAACACCGGCAAGCCACCGACCACCAGCGGCGATTGCCGGTCGCGGGTCTTGAAGCGGTAGCGCACCGTGCGCTCGTCCAGCACGTCGCAGCCGGCAACGTTGGCCAGCAAGGTGGCGTAGGAGGGCGCGGCGTACTTCGAAATGAGTGTCTCGTAGCTGTACTTCACATCCGCCGCGCGCACTGGGTCACCATTGTGGAAGCGGGCCTCGGGACGGAGGCGGAACGTGGCCGAGAGGCCGTCGGGCGCCACCTCCACGTCCTCGGCCAGCAGGCCGTAGCCCACCCCGATTTCGTCCATCGGTCCGGTCAGCAGGCTTTCGAAGAGCAGGTCGCCGAGAAAAGAAGGCGCGGTGCCTTTGAGCGTGAATGGGTTGTACTTGTCGAAAGTGGAGATGCGGGAGCCCGCGATCAGACGCAGTTCGCCGCCCTTGGGCGCCTGTGGATTCACGTAGGCGAAGTGATCGAAACCCGGCGCGTACTTGAAAGTGCCCCAGACGGCATAACCCGGCGCGCCCCAGCACGGAAGACTCAACAGGACGGCCAGAATCGGCGTCAAACATCGCATGCGACAATTCTGCACAGAAATTTTCACTCAAAGATACTTATGGGATTCCTGACTGGCAAGAAATTGTTGATCACCGGCGTGCTGTCGAACCGTTCGATCGCCTACGGTGTGGCGAGGGCCTGCCACCAGCAAGGGGCGGAACTGGCGTTCAGTTACGTAGGCGAGCGCTTCAAGGAACGCATCACCGAGATGGCCGCGGAATTCGGTTCGACCCTGATCTTCGACTGCGATGTCGGCGACGACGTTCAGATCGAAAGGCTGTTCCAGGACCTGTCGGCGCGCTGGCCCCGGTTCGACGGCTTCCTGCACAGCATCGGCTACGCGCCGCGCGAGGCGATCAGCGGCAGCTTCCTGGACGGCCTGTCGCGCGAGAACTTCCGCATCGCCCACGACATCAGCGCCTACAGTTTCCCCGCGCTGGCCAAGGCCGCCCTGCCCTTTCTCAACGACAAGTCGTCGTTGCTGACACTGACCTACCTGGGTGCGATGCGCGCGATCCCCAACTACAACACGATGGGTCTGGCCAAGGCCAGCCTGGAAGCCTCGGTGCGCTATCTGGCCGAAGCCGTCGGCCGGCTCCCGGATGGCCGTGCCATGCGCGTCAACGGCATCAGCGCTGGCCCGATCCGCACGCTGGCTGCCAGTGGCATCAAGGATTTCCCCAAGCTGCTGAATATCGTGGCCAATGGCTCGCCATTGCGCCGCAACGTGACGATCGAGGATGTCGGCAACGTGGCGGCCTTCCTCTTCAGCGATCTGTCCAGCGGCATCACGGCGGAGATCACCTACGTCGACGGCGGCTTCAGCCAGACCGCCGTGGCCGTGGTCGAAAACGCAGGCTGACGCGACCGGTTCGCGCTAAGTGCTGCGAAACAGGTGGGCGAAACTTCGGCTCACCTCCAGCACCTCGAGGTGGTTGGCCAGGTGCACCCGCTGGCGCCCGGCGTCGTCGCGGGTGATGCTGGAAATGGCCGCGAGGTTCACCAATGTCGAACGATGAATCTGCCAGAACTGCTGGCCGTCCAGGCGCGGCAGCAATTCGCGGATCGGCGTGCGGATGAAGGCTTCCTGATCGCGGGTCTGGACCCGGGTGTACTTTTCATCCGAGCGGAAGAACAGCACGTCCTTGACATCGATCAGCCGGGTCGTCGATGCCACCGAACACTGGATCCAGCGCAGCGGCGCTTCAGGTGCCGCCGCACCGGCGCGCTCCAGGCCCTGCCCGATGCGCCGCAGCTGGGCCAGCATCGCGTCCAGCCCCGCCTCGTCCCGCCCCGCGGCGGCGCCGTCGCGCCGGGTGTCCAGGCGCGCCTGGAGCCGGCGCGCGGTCTGCGCCAGCCGGTGCGCCTCCACCGGCTTGAGCAGGTAGTCGAGCGCACCCCGCTCGAACGCCGGGATTGCATACTCGTCGTAGGCGGTGACGAAGACGATCTCGCCGGTCCAGTCGGGCAGCGCCACGATTTCAGCGGCAGCTTCCAGCCCGGTCAGGCCCGGCATGCGGATGTCCAGGAAGACTACGTCGGGGCGCAGGGCCTCGGCCTTTTCGACGGCTTCCTGCCCGTCCCGGGCCTCACCGCAGATTGCCAGCGCCGGCCAGACCTCGGCCAGGCGCGCCTTGAGCTGCTCCCGCAAGAGCCTTTCGTCGTCAGCCAGCAACGCCCGCAACGGCTGCTCGGAAGCGCTGCCCCCGCTCATGCCGGCTTGCCGGAAACCGAGGCGCTGCCGGAAGCCGGCTGCGTTTGGGTACCGGGGCGATAAGGCACGGTAATCTTCACCAGCGTGCCGGTTGCGGGATCCGATCGCAGCATCAGCCGGCTCTTGCCGGGATAGAGCATGGCCAGGCGCTCGCGGATGTTCCGCAGGCCCAGGCCGGTGCCCGACGTCGGTCCGTCGAGCAGCTCGCCATCCGGCAAGCCGACGCCGGTGTCGCTGACTTCCACCCAGAGCTGGCCGTTCTGCGTGCCGGCGCGCACCCGCACCCGGCCGCCTTCCGGCTTGGGTTCGATGCCATGCTTGATGGCGTTCTCGACCACCGACTGCAACACCATGGGCGGAAACTCGGCCGATTGCAGGTCTTCGGGAACGGAGATCTCCACGTTCAGCCGCTCCTCGATGCGCATCTTGATGAGTTCGAGATAGGATTCGATGAGGCCCAGTTCGCGGCCCAGTGTCGAGGACTCCTGCCGCATCTGCGGGAGCGCGCCGCGCAGGTACATGATCAGCGCCTTCTGCATCCGCGACGCACGGGGTGGATCGGTTTCGATCAGGAAGTCAACGGCGCCCAGGGTGTTGAACAGGAAATGGGGCTCGACCTGGGCCTGCAGCACTTGCAGCCGGGCCTGAACCAGCTGCCGCTCCATCGCCTCGCGTTCGGCCGCGTCCACCGCGGTCCGCACCTTGGCATCGGCCTGCGCGACCTTCTTCACCACGATCTTGGCTGCCACCAAATAGGCGAACAGAATGACCAGCACCACTCCGCCGAAGTCACCCAGCATGCCGCGCAGCGTGATCACCTGGCCCCCGACCAGGGCTTCTTCCACATCCGGTTCGTCAATGTCGCCGTCGTTGCCCGGTCCTCGGGCGGCGCCTTCGCCGGCACCGGGCGACGAGGCGTCCCCGCCTGGCGGCTGCGCGGCCGACCCGGCCTCCGACTTGGGGTAACGTCGGCCGCCCTTGACGATCCGGATGCCTTGCGGGCCGCCGATCGTTACCACCGTTTCCTTGCCGGTCGCGGCCACCCGGACCCGGTCATGCTTCAGGTGCAGCAGGTCCTCGATGATGCTGCCGGCCACCAGGATCACCAGAAAAAGGACGATCAGTCGCCACCAGGACAGCGAAGATGCCCATTGCGATACCTGGCTGTTGACGCGTACCAGCCAGGCGAGAAGTGCGCTGCGACCCGAGGCGGAAGTACTGCGGTCCGTGCTCATTGCTGGAGGGTAACCGGAATCCGGCCCTCCGTTGCGGCCTGCGGGGCTGACCCGTTGGCGCAATCCGGCGACAACCCGGCGACCTCCATGGCCCGCCGGCCCCCGCCGCCTTCGCGGTGGCCAACGACAAGCACAGGCGGCAGGTCGACATGCCGCGCGTTTGCGCCGGTGACGACACTCTGAAGGGCGGGGTTATCCCGGCTCGAGCGCGTCGCGCCCAGCCAGAGGGCTGCGGTCAGCGCCAGCGCCAACACGGCCAGCAGCAGATGAACGACCGCGGCCGCCAGCGGGGTCGCCGCAAAATCGACGCCCAGCGGACTCTTGAACTTCGTCATGTTTTCTCCTGGGCCGGTCAGGAAGGAACTGTAGGGACGGCTCAGCCGCGCTGCACGCGTCCTGCGACGGAGTGCACGCCGGTGCGACGAGCTGCCGGAAAAGCGGGATGGAGGGGCCGGCCGCCCGGCCTTCAGGACGCGGACGA
>JAAOZX010000046.1 GCA_012274225.1 Comamonadaceae bacterium
CTCATCGCCATCCGCGACCAGCCCATCGCCGCTTCCACCATGGGCATCGACAATTCGCTGTACAAGTCGCTGGCGTTCGGCGTCAGCGCGATGTTCACCGGCGTGGCCGGCGCGCTGGGCGGCATCGCCGTTGCGTTCGTGTCGCCGGACAGCTTCACCATCTTCCTGTCCATCACCCTGCTGGTGGGAATCGTCGTGGGCGGCTTGGCCTCGATCTCGGGCGCCTTTTACGGCGCGCTGTTCGTGCAGTTTGTTCCCAACTTCGCCGACCAGATTTCCAAGGCCGCGCCGTGGGCGATCTACGGCGTGCTGATGATCCTGTTCATGTACGTGATGCCCACCGGCGTCGCGGGGGCCGTGCGCCTGGCCCGGGCCAAAGTGAAAAGGCGCTGGGGAAACACCACAGCGGCGTGATTGCCGTGCATTTGCAGAAAGGACCATCATGTCGATCAAGACCACTTTCGCCGTTGCCGCCCTCGGACTCGCCCTCGCGCTGCCCGCGGTGGCGCAGAAGAAATACGATACCGGCGCTAGCGACACCGAAATCAAGATAGGGAACACCATCCCGTACAGCGGACCGGCGTCGGCGTACGGCACCATCGGCAAGGCCGAGGCCGCCTACTTCAAGATGGTCAACGAGCAGGGCGGCATCGGCGGCCGCAAGATCAACTACATCAGCCTGGACGACGGCTACAGTCCGCCCAAGGCCGTGGAGATGGCGCGGCGGCTGGTGGAGCAGGACGAGGTTCTCTTTCTCCTGGGCACGCTGGGCACGCCGTCGAACACGGCGATCCACAAGTACATGAACAGCAAGAAGGTGCCGCAGCTGTTCGTGGCCACCGGTGCGTCCAAGTGGAACGACCCGAAGAACTTCCCCTGGACCGTGGGCTTCAACACCAATTACCACAGCGAAGGCAAGCTATACGCCCAGCAGCTCCTGAATGGCAAGCCCAATGCGAAGATCGCGGTGCTGTACCAGAACGACGATTACGGCAAGGACTACCTCGCTGGCTTCGAGGAGGGCCTGGGCGACAAGGCCAAGACCATGATCGTGGCGCGGGCCACCTACGAGGTGACCGACCCGACCATCGACTCGCAGATCGTGACGCTGAAGGGCTCGGGCGCCGACACGTTCTTCAACATCACCACGCCCAAGTTCGCGGCGCAGGCGATCCGCAAGGTGGCGGACATCGGCTGGAAGCCGGTGCACTACCTGAATCAGGTGTCGGCCAGCGTCGGCTCGGTGCTGCAGCCGGCCGGCCTGGACAAGTCGGTGGGCCTGATCACGATCCAATACCTCAAGGATCCGACCGAACCCGAATGGGCCAACGATCCGGCGATGAAGGATTACTTCGCCTTCATGAAGAAATACATGCCGGATGCCAACCCCAATGACGCCAACAATACCTACGGCGTCGCCGTTGCCCAATTGACGATGCAGGTGCTCAAGCAGTGCGGCGACAACCTGACGCGCGAGAACGTGATGAAGCAGGCCGCCAGCCTGAAGAATTTCCAGGTGCCGCTGGCCTTGCCCGGGATACTGGCCAATACGGGCCCGGACGACTATGCGCCGTTCCAGACCATGCAATTGGTGCGTTTCAACGGCAAGTCCTGGGTACCCTTCGGTGAACCGGTCGAGGTGAAGTAGGCACCGCTGACGGATCGCGCGGCGCCGCACGCCGCCCGGCTTGCACGGCAGAGGTTGGACCGCGCTGCTGCGCGGGAGGGGTGGCTTGACGCAAAATGGGTGATGCCATCGAACCTGCCCAACACCGCCGCTGCCGGCGTGCCACTGCCGCACGTGGCGCCGACCGCCCCGACCGCCGCGCCGCCCATCGAGTCGCTGCTACTCGCCGCGGCCCGCGTCAACACCTTCGACGGCCAGCGGCTGCTCACCAACGCCAGCGGATTCTTCTTCCAGCGCGGCGAGCACCTGTTCCTGGTGACCAGCCGCCATGTGATGCTGGACGAGCCGAGCAAGCATTTTCCCGACCGCATCGAGATCGAGATCCACACGAACCCCGCCAACATGGCGCAGTCCACCGGCTTCTCCATGCCGCTGTATCGCGACGGCAAGAGCCTGTGGCGCCAGGGCCGTGACAGCGGCGGCGAGATCGACGTGGCCGCAATCGAGATCGAACGGAGTGCGCTGCCCAAGACCAGTGCCTACTGCGCCTTCACGCCTTCGCACCTGCATGCATCGCAGGAGCCGGTGGAGTTGGGCTCGCTGCTGCTGGTGGTGGGCTTTCCGCTGGGCTTTCACGATGCCTTGCATCACCTCCCGGTGGTGCGACATGCGATCAATGCCTCGCCGTTCGGGTTCCGCTTCCAGGGCAAGGGCTACTTCCTGACCGATGCCCGTACCCACCGCGGCACCAGCGGCGCGCCGGTGGTCATGCGCGCGCGCAGCCACGGACCGGAACTGGACGAGCTGCCGTGGCTGTTGCTGGGCGTGCACTCCTCGCGCATGGACGTGGGTACCCGCGACGTCAAGGTGGATGAGGCGCTGGGCCTGAACTGCGCCTGGTACGCCGACATTCTGCTGACTCTCACCAAGCCCTGACGCATGGCGGCAAACGAGAGCGGGGCCCCGCCAGGCGGCAAGGATGCTGTATCGATGAGCGGCACCTGGCTGCCGCTGCTGGTCACACTGGCAATCCAGGCGATGGTGTCGATGGCCCTGCTCACCGTGCCGGTGATGGCTACCGTGGTGGCGCAGGCCCTCGGCGTCTCAGCCACCCTCGCGGGCGTGTACGTGGCGGTCGCCTACATCGGCGCGATCCTCGCCAGCCTGGCCTCGGGTTCGGTCGTGGCGCGCTTCGGCGCCATCCGCGTCAGCCAGGCCGGCCTGGTTCTTTGCGCCATCGGTCTGGCCGCATGTGCGTTGCCATCCTGGCCGGCGCTGGCGCTGGGTGCCTTCCTGATCGGACTGGGCTACGGACCGATCACGCCGGCCAGTTCGCACCTGCTGGCGCTGACGACGCCGCCGCACCGCTTGGCGCTGGTGTTTTCGGTCAAGCAGACCGGGGTGCCGCTGGGTGGGCTGCTGGCCGGCGCGCTGGTCCCGGGCCTGGTCCTCGTCGGCGGCTGGCAGGCGACGCTGCTCGTGGTGGCGACGGCCAACCTGGTCTGCGCGCTGGCCTCGCAGCCGCTGCGTGCCGGGCTCGACGCCGACCGTCGAAGCGACCGTACGCTGGGTTTCGGCCACCTGCTGCGGCCGCTGCACCTGGTGCTGTCGCAGCGCGCCCTGGCGCGGCTGGCGGCATTCTCCTTCGTTTTTTCCGCAACGCAGTTGTCCTTGAGCACCTACCTCGTGACCTACCTGCAGGAGGCGCTGGACTACGGCCTGGTGAAAGCCGGGCTGGCGCTGTCGGTCGCGCAGGCCGGTGGCATCGTCGGCCGCATCGCCTGGGGTTATGTGTCGGATCGCTGGCTGGGCGCGCGCCGCGCGCTGGCGCTGCTGGCCGGGCTGATGGCGATCTCGACGCTGGCAACGGCCATGCTCGATGCACGGGTGCCGCCGGCGCTGGTGTTTGCGCTCCTGGTCGTTTTCGGCGCTTCGGCAATTGGGTGGAACGGCGTCTATCTGTCGGAGGTGGCGCGGCGCGCCCCACCCGGAATGGCCAGCACCGCCACCGGCGGCACGCTGGCCGTGACGTTCTTCGGCACGGTGCTGGGGCCGGCGCTGTTTGGCGCCCTCGCGGCCGCGGGTGGCGGCTATCGCGCCGGGTTTGCCGCCCTGGCGGTGCCCACCGCGCTGTGCTTCATCAGCTTGATCCGCAAGCCCGGCCCGGCCGCGTGATCAAAGCCAGCGATAGGCCGCCATCGCCACCAGCGTGGGCGGCAGAGCAGCGGCCAACAGGCCCAGCGGATGGATGGCTTCGTCGTCGAAGTGACCCCGCAAGATCGAGAACCCCGCCGGATTGGGCGCATTCGCAATCACGGTGAGGCCGCCACCGGTGACGGCGCCGGCCACCACCGAGTACTTGAATTCGTCGCTCAGTCCCTCGACCAGCGAGGCCAGGTAGGTCAGTGCCGCATTGTCGGTAAAGGCCGTGAGTGCGGTGGCGCCGAAGAACACCATGTCCGCGCTCATGCCGCGCAATACCGGATCGAGCCACCATCGCTGCTGGCCGCCCAGCACCACCAGCCCGGCCAGGAAGAAGGCGACCAGCAGGCCTTCGCGCAACATGAGGCGGTCCTGGAACTGCGGATAGGCCACGGCCAGGCCCAGGAAGAACAGCAGCAGCCCCAGGAACACCGGTGGATGGTGCGCGAACACAACCACGCCGAGCAGGAACAGAACGTGGATGACGACCAGCGCGGCCGGCATGGGCTCGCTATCGCCCGCCTGTTGCGGCGGCAGGCCGGCCAGTTCGCGGCGCAGGAGGAGCGAAGCGGCGAGGGCATTGAAGGTCACCGCAAGCGCCGCCTTCCAGCCGAAGTTGAGCAGCATGTGACCCAGGTCCCAGTCCCAGGTCTGCGCCACCATCAGCACCGGCGGCGCCGCGAACGGCGTCAAGGTGCCGCCGATCGAGATGTTCACGAACAGCACGCCCAGGGTGACGTACTTGAGCCGGTCCGAGACGCGGTGACGGTAGACCTGTTCGCTCAGCATCAACGCGGCCAGCGTCATCGCCGCCGGCTCGGTGATCAGCGACCC
>JAAOZX010000282.1 GCA_012274225.1 Comamonadaceae bacterium
AGGACTTTCCGGTGTTCCTGCATCCGCAGACCCGCGAGGAGTACGCGCTGGCCCGCACCGAGCGCAAGACGGCGCGCGGCTATCACGGCTTCGCCTTCCGTGCCGAGCCCCATGTG
Organism: Comamonadaceae bacterium; assembly: GCA_012274225.1. Taxonomy (GTDB): domain Bacteria; phylum Pseudomonadota; class Gammaproteobacteria; order Burkholderiales; family Burkholderiaceae_C; genus Ramlibacter. The sequence continues at coordinate 117 of JAAOZX010000282.1, forward strand.
ACGCTGGAGCAGGACCTGGCCCGGCGCGATCTCACCATCAACGCGATCGCGCAGGACGAGGCCGGCCGGCTGATCGACCCGTTCGACGGCCGGGGCGATCTGCGCGACCGCGTGTTGCGGCACGTCACGCTGGCCTTCCGCGAGGACCCGGTTCGCATCCTGCGCGTGGCCCGCTTCGCCGCGCGCTTCCCCGACTTCAGCGTGGCGCCGGAAACGCTGGCCTTGATGCGCGAGATGGTCGTGGAGGGGGAAGTGGACCACCTGGTGGCCGAGCGGGTCTGGCAGGAACTGGCGCGCGGACTGATGGAGGGCACTCCTTCGCGGATGTTCGAGGTGCTGCGCGATTGCGGCGCCCTGGCCCGGCTGCTGCCCGAGGTCGACTGCCTGTGGGGCGTGCCGCAGCGCGCCGATTACCACCCCGAGGTCGACACCGGGGTGCATTTGATGATGGTGCTGGACATGAGCGCCCGGCTGCAGGCTGCGCTGCCGGTGCGGTTCGCCTGCCTCGCCCACGACCTCGGCAAGGGGAACACGCCGGCGGAGATCCTGCCCAAGCACATTGGCCATGAACAACGCAGCGCTCAGCTGCTGGCCAAGATCTGCGAACGGCTGCGCGTTCCGGTCGAGTGCCGCGAGCTGGCCGACGTTGTAGCGCGGGAACACAGCAACATTCATCGCAGTGGAGAATTCGGCGCCGCAGCGTTGGTGCGGCTGCTGGAGCGCTGCGATGCGTTCCGGAAACCCCAGCGCCTGGATGCCATCCTGCTCGCGTGCGAATGCGATGTCCGCGGGCGGCTGGGACTGGAGGACACACCTTTTCCCCAGCGCCCGCGCCTGCTGGCCGCCCTGGCGGCGGCCCGGGCGGTGGTGACCCACGAGATCGCCGAGCGGGCGCAGCAGCAAGGCATCTCGGGCCCGCGCATCGGCGAGATGATCCACGAGGCTCGCGTCGCGGCAGTGAGCGCGACACTCGCCTGAAGTCTGAACAGCCGGTCAATACCGGACGCAGAAGACGCAAAAGGCCGCAAAAGACGCAAAAAAGGCAGAAGAAGAAATACGGGAAAGAAGTCCAATATTCATTGGCTGTCCTTTTGCGTCTTTTGCGTATTTCTGCGTCTTCTGCGTCCGGATGTCCTGTATTCGCGTTCTTCGCGTCCGGACGTCCTGTCTTGGCCTTCAATCCAGCAGCGCCAGGGCCGCATAGTCGCCCACCTGCTCGCCCAGTCCGGCGGCCACCAGCTCGCAGCCGGCCGTCAAGGCCGGAAAGTGGGCCTCGACCTGGGCCTGCAGGCGCGGCAGCAGGTAATCGCGGTGGTGCGAGAACACGCTGCCGCCCAGGCTGATGCGTTGCAGGTCCAGCGTGGTCGTCAGGTTGTACAGGGCGCGGCCCATGACGCGGCACAGTTCGTCGACCAGCTGCCGGGCACCGGCATCGCCGCTCGCCGCCTTTCCCAACAAGGTGGCCGCATCGCTGCCGTACCGCCGCGCGATCGCGTTGCCGGCGACCAGCGCTTCGACGTCGCCGATATTCCCGCAGCCGCAAAGCGCCTGGTCGTTGTCGGAGACGAACATGTGGCCGGCGTGGCCCGCGTTGCCGTTCTTGCCGCGCAATAGCCGCCCGTCGACACACAGGCCCATGCCGATCCCGGTGCTCCAGGTCACGTAGGCGCAGTGGTCGACGTCCTGCAGCGCGCCCCAGCGACGCTCGGCCGCCAGTGCCGCGACGCAGTCGTTTTCGACCCGAACCTGGTCGAAGCGTTCGAGCAGCGGCGACTCGAGCAGCGCCGTCATCCAGTCGTTGGGCAGGCCGCGCGCCGGGCCGGCAATGCCGCCGCAGATGTTGGGCGCGGCGACCTCGATCCGGCCCTGGTTCAGGACGAAAGGCCCACAGGAAGACACGCCGGCCTGCCGGACGCTCGCGGGTGAAATGCCGATGGCGACACAAGCATCGTCCACCAGTCGGATCACCTGCCGGGCCAGCGCATCGTTGGCGCCGGTCTTGGCCGTGGGCTCGCTGCGCCGCGCCAGCAATTGCAGGTCCTTGCCGTCGTTCAGGCTGGCGGCGACCTTGGTGCCGCCGATGTCGATGCAGGCTCTCATCGGGCCTCGGTACTCAGATGATTTTCGAAATCGCGCCGGCCAGGAGGCTCAGCAGCACGGTAGTGGCCAGCGGAATGAACCAATCGCGCCCCAACAGCCGGAACCGGAAGTCGCCGGGCAGCTTGCCAAGCCCCATGCGCCGCAGGAACGGACTGAACCAGTTGATGAGCATCAGGGCCAGGAAGACGACGATGATCCAGCGAATCATCCCGGGAGTTTAGGCGTTCAGAGCGTATGGGTCCGGTCACCCTCGCGAAAGCCGATCGCGTCCCAGAACTCGCCGCGATGGAAGGCGATGACCTTGAAGAGTTCGCCCATCTCGTGTTCGGCGATCAGGCGCTGGCCGGCGACGCGACCCGCCAGGTCAGCCTGCGCCAGCATGGGGACCAGCCCGCAATTGATCAGGAAACGCGCCTGGGAGGTGTAGCCGAGGGTCGGCAGGCCCGCCTCCTGCGCCGCCAGCGCCAGCCCGGTGAAATTGACGTGCGCCGTGATGTCCTTGCAACCCAGGTCGGCGAGCGGGTCGCCATCGGCCATGTGGCCTCGATGGCACATGAGCGTTCCGCCATCGCGCTGCGGGTGGTAGTACTCGGTTTCGGGAAAACCGTAGTCGATGAAGAACGCACTGCCGTGCACCAGGCGATCGGCGAGTGTACGAACGAAGGCCTCGGCCTGCGGATGGATCTCGGTCAGGTAGTCATGCCCGCCCGCGACCTCCACCGATGGCCGCAGATCGGTGAGCCGGTCCTGCCAGGCCAGGCCGCCATGGGGGTCGTCCGGCTCGGGATCCGACTGCGCGGCCAGCACCACGCCACGCTCATGCCAGTGACCGCCGGTTCGGGCCAGCAACTTGACCGGCATCGCATCGAGCACTTCGTTGCCCACCACCACCCCGCGCATGGCCTGCGGCAGTTCGCTGACCCATTCGACGCGACCCGACCACGCCGCCAGCTCGCTGCGCTGGCGCTCGCGCAAGGTACCCGACAAATCCACGATGGTGTAGCGCCGCACCCGCGAATCCAGCGCCTGCAGCAATTGCAGCGCCAGCGCGCCGGAGCCGGCGCCGAACTCCCACACCTCGGCGCTGCCGCTTACCTCCAGCGCCTGCGCCACCTGGGCGGCCAGGGCTTGTCCGAACAGCGGCGACATCTCCGGTGCGGTGACGAAATCGCTGCCGGATGACGGCATCTGGCCGAACTGCCGGGCGCTGTTGGCGTAGTAGCCCAGGCCCGGCGCGTACAGCGCCAGCGCCATGAAACGGTCGAACGGCAACCAGCCGTCGGCACGCTGGATGGCCGCGTACACCAGCGCCTGCAGCGCCCTCGTTAAACTGCTTGCTTCTGTGGTCACTCCCGGATTGTCCCCGAATGAGCGCTTCGCCCCGTCCGCGCACCGTGCTGGTTACCGGCTCCGCCAAACGGCTCGGGCGTGAGATCGCGCTGGCCCTGGCCGCCGGCGGCTGGCAGGTCGCGATCCACTACCGCGGTACTGCGGCCGACGCCGCCGCGACCGCGGACGACTGCCGCAAGCTCGCCGCCCCGGGCGCGCAGTTCGACTGCTTCCAGGCCGATCTCGCCGACGAAGCCCAGGCACGAGCGCTGCTGCCGCGCATCGTGCAGCGCTTCGGGGCCGTCGATGCGGTGGTTAACAACGCCTCGCTGTTCCAGCACGATTCGGTGCAGAGCCTGAATTACGAAGAGCTGGGCCTCCACCTGCGCACCAACACCGGCGCGCCCATCCTGCTGGCGCAGGCGCTGCATGCGCATGTGTGCAGCCGGCCCGACGAGCCGGGGGCCGTGCCCGGCGTCGTGGTGAACCTGCTGGACCAGAAACTGTGGAATCTCAACCCCGACTTCCTGAGCTACACGCTGTCGAAAGCCGCGCTCGAGGTCGCCAACACGGTGCTGGCCATGGCGCTGGCCCCGCAGTTGCGGGTGGTCGGCGTGGCGCCGGGCCTGACCCTGACGAGCCATTTGCTGTCGGACCAGAAATTCGAGCAAATGCACCGCCTGTCGCCACTCGGACGTTCCTCGACCGTGCAGGACGTCGCCGGAGCCGTGAAATTCGCATTGGAGAACAACTCGATCACCGGCACCACGCTGCTGGTCGACGGCGGCCAGCATTTGATGAAGTTCAGCAGAGATTTCTCGAAAATGTAGAGCTCGCGGGTCAGATCACAAGTCCTGAGGCCTTGGGGTCAGATCACAATTCAGGACGGTAGCGCTGACGGGGAAGCTGGTCTCCAACGAAATTGTGCTCTGACCCCAACTAAGCAGACAACCAATCAAGATGACCAAAGCCGGCACCCAGATCCTCACCCTCAACGGGCTGCGCTTCACCGCCAACCTGGGCATCCTGGACCACGAGAAAGCCTCGCCCCAGCCGATCCAGGTCGACGCCGAGCTGAACCTGGGCACCCAGCCGCTCATGCCACGGGATGACGACATCCTGCATGTGCTGGACTACCGCAAGGTGCGCAAGATCATCATCGACGAGTGCAAGGCCGAACACATGAACCTGCTGGAAAGCCTGATCGGAAAATTGGCGCTGCGGCTGATGCAATTGCCCGGCGTGGTGGGGGTGCGGGTCCGGATTGCCAAACTGGAAATCTTCGACGACTGCGAAGTGGCGATCCGCATGGAAGCCGGCCTCTGGTAGACGGCGCACGGCTGCGGCCGATGCGACAATCCGCTCCATGAGTGCCGTATTGACCGAGAACGAATCCGTTCGCTTCGACCGCGAACGCCGGGCCGAGCGCGAGGCGCACAAGCTCGAGAAGCGCCTGTGCCGCCTGGTCGGGCAGGCGATCGGCGACTACAACATGGTCGAGCAGGGCGACAGGGTCATGGTCTGCCTGTCCGGCGGCAAGGACAGCTACGCGCTGCTGGACATCCTGCTGAAACTGAAGCAGCGCGCGCCGGCCCAATTCGAGCTGGTGGCCGTCAACCTCGATCAGAAACAGCCGGGATTCCCCGAACAGGTGCTGCCCGAGTACCTGACCCGCATCGGCGTTCCTTTCCACATCGAAAACCAGGACACCTACTCCGTCGTCAAGGAAAAGATCCCCGACGGCAAGACCATGTGCAGCCTGTGCTCGCGCCTGCGCCGCGGCATCCTGTACCGGGTGGCCGATGAGCTGGGCGTGACCAAGATCGCGCTGGGCCATCACCGCGACGACATCCTGCAGACCTTCTTCCTCAACATGTTCTTCGGCGGCAAGCTCAAGGCCATGCCGCCCAAACTGGTGAGCGACGACGGGCGGCACATGGTGATCCGGCCGCTGGCCTACGTGCCCGAGCACGACCTGGTCGATTGGGCGGCGCACCGGCGGTTTCCCATCATTCCATGCACCTTGTGCGGCAGCCAGGAAAACCTGCAGCGCAAGCAGGTATCGGCCATGCTGAAGGAATGGGATCGCAAGCACCCCGGCCGCGTCGACACCATGTTCACGGCCTTGCAGAACATCGTCCCTTCGCATCTGGCCGACGGAACACAATACGATTTCAGGGGTCTTACCTTGACCGGCGTGGCCGACGACGGCGGCGACAAGGCGTTCGATCCCCAGTGGCCGGCGGCCGCTTCGGTGCCGGGTCTGCAAGTCATCCAGATCTGAAGGCTCACCGGCGCCAGGAGGTGCAATGATGCGGGCGCTATTGAAATTGCTGGGTTTATTCTTCGCGGTGGCATGTCTGCCGTCAGGCTGCGCCACGGGCTACCTGCTCGACAACACCGTTCAGTCGTTCTCCGGCCTCGCCGCCCTGCCGGCGCAACTGGCCTACCGGTTCGAGCGCCTGCCGTCGCAACAGGCCCCGGCCCAAATGCAGCTGGAGGCGTTTGCCGATGGCGCGCTGCACAAGGCGGGCTTGCGCCGCGACGACGCCAGCCCCATCTACTCGGTCCAGGTTTCAGCCCGGCTGGAGCGCGTGCTGTCGCCCTATGCCAGCCCCTGGAACGGCTGGGGCTGGGGCGGCGCCTGGGGCATGGGCATGCGCCACCGCGGCTACGGCCCCGGATGGGGCTGGGGTCTCGGCGGTTCCTACTGGGGCATGGAAACGCCCTGGTACCACCGCGAAGTGGCGGTCATCATCCGGGAACTGTCGTCCAGCCGCGTGGTATTCGAAACTTACGCCAGCAACGACGGCCCCTGGCTCGATGACGCCGAGGTCTTTCCGGCCATGTTCGAGGCGGCGTTGCAGGGCTTGCCCCAGGCGCCGGCCGGCCCGCGGCGGGTGGATATCCCGGTCGGCCGCTAACAGTTCGCTACGAAAATGGTTGCTACGGACTGTAGGGGCTATCCCTACAATGAATGCGAATGGAAGCCACCCGCATCATTGCCGTTCGCCACGGCGAGACCGCCTGGAACGTGGATGCCCGTATCCAGGGCCAGCTCGACGTTGGTTTGAACGACACCGGCCGCTGGCAGGCGCGGCGAGTCGGCGAAGCGCTGGCGGGCGAGAAGATCACCGCGGTTTATTCCAGTGACCTGGGCCGGGCCCACCAGACCGCGCAGTCCATTTCCGAGGTCACCGGCGTCGCCGTGGTGCCCGAGGAGGGCCTGCGCGAGCGCAGCTTCGGCATTTTCGAGGGCAAGACTTTCGACGAGATCCGCGAGACCTGGCCCGACCACGCGCATAACTGGCGCAAGCGCATCCCCGAGTGGGAGCCGCCCGAGGGCGGCGAGTCACTGATCCAGCTGCGTGAACGGGTCACCCGCACGCTGCAGGCGCTGGCGGCGCGACATCCCGGCGAGCAGATCGTGGTGGTTGCGCATGGCGGCGTGCTCGACGCGATCTACCGGGTGGCGACCGGGCAGGAAGTCAATTCGCCGCGGACCTGGGAGCTGCCGAACGGCGCCATCAACCGCCTGCTGTGGACGCCGGAAGGCTTCACCCTGGTGGGCTGGTCCGACACCCAGCACCTGGACCCGGACACGCTCGACGACGACCCGGTCTGAAACCGCGGGCGCGGCGAATCAGGGTTGTCGCCAGCGGCCGGCCGGCCGCCACCCCCCAGAATCCAGGCCATGAGCCTGAGCCCATCCCAAGTCATCGTCCTGGCGACACCGGTCTTCCTGTTGCTGATCGCGATCGAGATCGCCTGGGGCTGGGCACGCGGCCGCAACACGTACCGGCTGAACGACGCGATCAACAGCATCAGCCTGGGGATGTTGAGCCAGTTGAGCGCGGTACTCACACGGCTGTTGCGGGTCGGGATCTACACCGCGGTGTTCGGCGGCGTGGCGCTGTGGCGCAATGACGCGTTCTGGACCACCTGGTACGGCTGGCTGCTGGCGCTGGTGGCCTACGACTTCTGCTACTACTGGCTGCACCGTGCCGGCCACGAAAGCGCCATCTTCTGGGCCGCGCACGTGGTCCATCACCAGAGCCAGGACTACAACCTGTCGACGGCGCTGCGCCAGACCAGCTCGGGCGCGCTGCTCGGCTGGATCTTCTACCTGCCGATGGCGCTGGCCGGCGTGCCGCCTCTGGTGTTCGGCGTGGTGGCGCTCGTCGACCTGCTGTATCAGTTCTGGGTGCACACCGAGCATGTGCCTGCGCTCGGCTGGTTCGACCGCTGGTTCTGCTCGCCGTCCAATCATCGCGTGCACCACGCCGTCAACGACCGCTACCTGGACCGCAACTACGGCGGCATCCTGATCGTGTGGGACCGGCTGTTCGGCAGTTTCCAGGAAGAGGGCGAGCCCTGCGTGTACGGCACCCGCAGCCCCCTGGACAGCTGGGACCCGCTCTGGTCCAACGTCGAGGTGTACGGTTCGCTGATGCGCGACAGCTGGCATGCGCGCAACTGGGCCGACAAGGCGCGGGTGTGGTTCAAGCGCCCCGGCTGGCGTCCGTCCGACGTGGCGGCGCGCTTTCCCAAGCCCGCCTTCGAGATCGCCAGGGTGCGGCGCTATCACCCGCCGACCACGCCGGCGGTGGCGTGGTTCGGTGCCCTCCAGTTCACCGCGCTGCTGTTGGGTGTGGTGCTGTTCCTGTGGCATGCCGACCCGATGGCGCTGTCCGAGTCCGCGATCTGGCTGGCTGCGCTGACGGCCGGACTGTGGTGCGTCGGTGCGGTGCTGCAAGGCCGGCTGGACTGGCTGGAAGTGCTGCTGGTCGAGGCGGCCGCGGCGGCCACCGCCACCAGCGCACTGGGCCTGACCGAATGGCACCATCTGTTCAAGCCGCTGGCCTTGCTGCTGGCGCTGGCCTGGGTCGGCGGACGGGTGCGGCGAGTCGGCGCCCTGTCAATGAGCAGTGCCCTGCTGCTGCTGGGCCTGGCCTGTTCGCTCGCGGGCGATGTCCTGTTGATGCTGCCGGGTTTGTTCATTCCGGGACTGGTGGCGTTCCTGGCCGCGCACCTGTGCTACATCGCGCTGTTCAAGCAGGGGCTGCCCTGGTTTCCCAGCC
>JAAOZX010000283.1 GCA_012274225.1 Comamonadaceae bacterium
ATTCCCGCGATTGATCTGAAGGACGGCCACTGCGTGCGCCTGAAGCAAGGCGACATGGACCGGTCGACGACGTTCAGCGAGGATCCCGGCGCGATGGCGAAGAGCTGGCTGGACAAAGGGGCGCGCCGCCTTCACCTGGTGGACCTGAACGGCGCTTTCGCCGGAAAGCCGCAGAATTTCACCGCCATCCGCTCGATCCTCAAGGCGGTGGGCAACGACATTCCGGTGCAGCTCGGTGGTGGCATCCGCGACCTGGACACCATCGAGAAATACATCGACGGCGGCTTGCGTTACGTCATCATCGGCACCGCGGCGGTGAAGAATCCCGGCTTCCTGCACGACGCTTGCACCGCTTTCGGCGGGCACATCATCGTCGGGCTCGACGCGAAGGACGGGAAAGTGGCCACTGACGGCTGGAGCAAGCTGACCGGCCACGAGGTGGTGGACCTGGCCCGGAAATTCGAGGACTGGGGTGTCGAATCCATCATCTACACCGACATCGGCCGCGACGGCATGCTCTCGGGCATCAACGTCGAGGCCACCGTGAAGCTGGCGCAGGCCTTGCACATCCCGGTTATCGCTTCAGGCGGCCTTTCCAGCATCGCCGACATCGAGAAGCTGTGCGCTGTAGAGGATGAAGGCATCGAAGCGGTCATCTGCGGCCGGGCCATCTATTCGGGCGAGCTCGATTTCGTCAAGGCCCAGTCCAAGGCCGACGAACTGGGCAAGTGAACCGGGTTACGGGGCCTTGCTGCTGAACATGCTCGCGAAACGCATCATCCCCTGCCTGGACGTCACCGGCGGCCGAGTGGTCAAAGGCGTCAATTTCGTCGCTCTGCGCGATGCCGGAGATCCGGTGGAGATCGCCGCGCGCTACAACGAGCAGGGCGCCGACGAACTCACTTTCCTGGACATCACGGCCACCAGCGACGAGCGCGACCTGATCCTGCACATTGTCGAATCGGTGGCGTCCCAGGTCTTCATTCCACTCACCGTGGGCGGCGGCGTGCGCACCGTCGACGACGTGCGGCGCCTGCTCAACGCAGGCGCCGACAAGACCAGCTTCAACTCGGCCGCTATCGCCAACCCGGACGTGATCTCGGCCGCCTCGGCCAAGTACGGTGCCCAATGCATCGTGGTCGCCATCGACGCCAAGCGCCGCGTGGGCGACCAGGCGGCGCTGCGCGGGCCGGGCTGGGATGTCTACAGCCACGGCGGCCGGCGCAACACCGGGCTGGACGCGGTCCGCTGGGCGATCGAAATGACGCGCCGGGGCGCCGGTGAAATCCTGTTGACCAGCATGGACCGCGACGGTACACGGGCCGGCTTCGACCTCGATCTGACCCGTGCCGTGAGCGATGCGGTGAGCGTGCCGGTCATCGCTTCCGGGGGCGTGGGCAACCTCGACCACCTGGCCGACGGCATCCAGCAAGGCGGCGCCGATGCTGTCCTGGCCGCCAGCATCTTCCACTACGGGGAGTTCACCGTGGCCCAGGCCAAAGCACGGATGGCCGAGCGGGGCATTCCGGTGCGGCTGTAGCGCTCGGGATCACTGGCCGTTGGCTGACCCGCTGCCCCGGCTTGCCTCACAATAAGCGCATGGAATGGCTCGATCAGGTCAGGTGGGACGCGCAAGGGCTTATCCCCGTCATCGCCCAGGAAGCGTCAAGCAACGACGTGTTGATGTTCGCGTGGATGGACCGCGACGCTCTGCGCAAGACAGCCGAGCTGGGGCGGGCCGTGTACTACAGCCGCTCGCGCGGCCGCTTGTGGTTCAAGGGCGAAGAGTCGGGCCATGTGCAGGTCGTGCACGAGATCCGGATGGATTGCGACAACGACGTGCTGCTGCTGAAGGTCACGCAGCAAGGGCATGAGCCGACCATTGCCTGCCATACCGGCCGTCACAGCTGCTTTTTCCAGGTTTACCGCGATGGCGCCTGGCAAGTCGTCGAGCCGGTCTTGAAAGACCCCGCGTCAATCTACAAGTAGGCCCATGAGTTCCGACGCCGCTTCGAATCAAACGCCAGAGGATGCGCTGGGCCGCCTGGCCGCCGTCATCGAAAGCCGCAAGCCGGAACGGGGCGGCAATCCGGACACCAGCTACGTGGCCCGGCTGCTTTGTCAGGGGCCCGACGCCTTCCTGAAGAAGATTGGCGAGGAGGCGACGGAAACGGTGATGGCCGCGAAGGACGTCGATCGGGCCGACACCGCGGAGGCCCGGGCCAAGTTGGTGGGCGAGGTGGCGGACCTGTGGTTCCACACTCTGATTGCCCTGGCCCACTACGGACTGCGCCCGTCCGATGTCATTGCCGAGCTGGAGCGGCGCGAAGGGACCAGCGGGATCGAGGAAAAGGCCTTGCGCAAGGTCAGACGGCGCGAAGGGAAATGAGGGCACGCATGTCTGAAACCGACTTTGCGCAGTTCGAAGCCAAGACGCCGGGCGACCGCACGGTGATGCAGGTGCTTTATGGCCTGCACACGGTCGCCTGGGCGAGCATGGGAACATTGGCGCTGATCGCCCTGGTCATCAACTACGTCAAGCGGGCCGACGAGCATGACGCGATCTACGCCAGCCACCACAATTACATGATCGCGACGTTCTGGTGGACGGTGCTGTGGCTGGTGGTTACCGGGCCGCTATGGCTGCTGCTGTTCCTGCCGGGCGCCATTGCCTACACCATCATCGGTCTGTGGTACCTGTACCGCTGCCTGCGCGGGTGGCTGCGCTTCAACGACGGCCGCCCGCCTTTCTGAAGATTGACATCGATTACGCCATGAGTTCCGCTGCCGATCCCGCCTGCATCTTCTGCAAGATCATCGAGGGCAAGATCCCTTCGCGCAAAGTCCACGAGGACGACGAACTGCTGGTCTTTCACGACATCCATCCCTGGGCACCGGTGCATTTCCTGATGGTGCCCAAGGCGCATGTGCCGTCGCTGGCCCAGGCCGGACCCGAGCACGAGGGCCTGTTGGGCCGAATGCTGGCGATGGCGCCCAAGCTGGCGCTGCAGGAGGGCTGCCGGCCCTATCCCGGCGGCGGCTTCCGGGTGGTGATCAACACCGGCGACGAAGGCGGCCAGGAAGTGCGCCATCTGCATGTCCATGTAATGGGTGGTCCACGGCCCTGGCTGAAAGGCTGAGCAGGCGCTGAGGACCGCGACGGTTGAACTTGCCCTGCGCGACTAGAATCCCACCCAGGTTGTTCAGGAGCAAACATGCACATTCATATTCGTCCATTGTCCTCGCGGAAGGCATTCGCCTGCTTCGGGGAAGCTCGGCAGGAGGCTTGATTCATGGGTTCATTTTCCATCTGGCATTGGCTGATCGTGCTGCTGATCATCGTGCTGATATTCGGCACCAAGAAGCTCAAGAACATCGGTTCCGATCTGGGCGGAGCCGTAAAGGGATTCAAGGACGGCATCCGGGAAGGCTCGGCGGCTGAAACGCCTGTGCCTCCCGCAGGACAGGTAACGTCCACCCCGACCGGTGCCGACAAGACCACCATCGACGTCGAGGCCAGGAACAAGTCCTGAAGATGAGCTTGAGTTTCCGTTCCATCGAGTCAGGCGGCAACCACTGGAGCCGGCGCGCTCCGTGATGACATGATCGACCTCGGTATCGAAAAGATGCTGGTGATCGGTGCTGTGGCGCTGATTGTCATTGGACCGGAGAAGCTGCCGCGGGTGGCCCGTACGGTGGGAACCTTGCTGGGCAAGGCTCAGCGCTACGTGGCGGACGTGAAGGCCGAGGTCAACCGCTCCATCGAGCTGGAAGAGCTCAAGAAGATGAAGGACACGGTGGAAACGGCGGCCCGTGACGTCGAGAATTCGATCCACGCGGGCGCCAACGAGTTGGAAAAGCAATGGTCGGACGTCACTTCCACCGCGACCACGGAAGGGACGCCAGGGCTGGTAGAGCCGCCAACGGCCTATCCGGAGTACCGGCATCCGCGCAAGAAATGGCGCATCAAGCAGGGTGCCGCCCCCAGCTGGTACAAGGCGCGCAACGGCATCCGGACCAAGGCGCTGTCGGGCGCGGCCCGGGTGGCCCGGTACCGCCCGCATAAATTCAACTGATGGCCGACCTGAACCCAGAAGACGAGCTCGCGGGCACGGAGCAGCCGTTCGTTGCTCACCTGGTGGAGCTGCGGGACCGGCTCATCAAAGCCATGATCGCGATCGGCGTGGTTGCGGCCGTGCTGTTCATCTATCCCGGTCCCGGCGCGCTCTACGATATCCTGGCTGCGCCCTTGGTGGCCAACCTCCCAAAGGGCGCCACGCTGATCGCTACTTCGGTGATCTCGCCGTTCATGGTGCCGCTGAAGATCCTGATGATGGCCGCGTTCCTGATCGCGCTGCCGGTTGTGCTCTATCAGGCGTGGGCCTTTATCGCGCCCGGCCTCTACTCGCACGAGAAAAAACTGGTGCTGCCCCTGGTGGTTTCCAGCACGCTGCTGTTCTTCCTCGGGGTGGCCTTCTGCTATTTCTTCGTGTTCGGCCGGGTGTTCGCGTTCATCCAGGGCTTCGCGCCAAAAAGCATCACCGCGGCGCCCGACATCGAGGCGTACCTGAGCTTCGTGCTCACCATGTTCATCGCGTTCGGGCTGGCCTTCGAAGTGCCGATTGTCGTGGTGGTGCTGGCCCGGATGGGCTTCGTCAGCATCGAGAAGCTCAAGGGTTTCCGGTCTTATTTCATCGTTCTGGCCTTCATCGTCGCGGCCGTTATCACGCCACCCGACGTGGTGTCGCAGCTGTCGCTGGCGGTTCCCATGTGCCTGCTCTACGAGGCCGGAATCTGGGCGGCGCAATTGTTCGTCAAGAAGACGAAGTCGCCCGAAGAGAGCGCGGCGGCGGCCGACTGAGCCGCCCGCCTTCTCGAGCTAGCGCTGTTGCAGTCGGGGGGGACGGGGCCGCAGGCCGGGCGTCACGCTCAACTCCACCGTTTCATCGCGCCGCTGCAGCCGGAAGTTGGCCGACCGTCCCGGTTTCAGAGCGGCCACGCTGGACAACAGCTCCGATACATTGGCGATCTGCTTGTCGCCCACATCCACGATGACGTCGCCAGGCCGGATGCCGGCCTGCGCGGCGGGCCCGTTCTGCAGCACCCCGGTTATGAGAACGCCGCGCTTGGCCTTGACGCTAAAGGTCTCCATCAGTTCCGGCGACAGGTCGGCCGGCTCGACGCCGATCCAACCGCGCCGGACCACGCCTTCCTTGACAATGCCATCGAGCACCAGCTTCGCGGTCGATACCGGTATGGCGAACCCGATGCCCATGCTGCCGCCCGAGCGCGAATAGATGGCGGTGTTGATCCCCATCAGCTGGCCGCTCACGTCGACCAGCGCACCACCGGAATTGCCGGGATTGATGGCGGCGTCGGTCTGGATGAAGTTCTCAAAGGTGTTGATACCCAGCTGATTGCGCCCAAGCGCACTGACGATTCCGCTGGTGACGGTCTGGCCGACGCCAAAGGGATTTCCGATGGCCAGCACCTGGTCGCCGACCTGCAGCGAGTCCGAATTGCCCAGCGCGATCACCGGCAAGCGGTCCAGCGAGATCTTCAGGATCGCGAGGTCGGTGTCCGGGTCGGTGCCGATTACCTTGCCGCGAGCACGGCGGCTGTCGTTGAGAACCACCTCGATCTCGTCGGCGCCTTCGACCACATGGTTGTTGGTCAGGATGTAGCCGTCGGGACTGATGATGACGCCGCTGCCCAGTCCGGCCTGCGTTTGCCCGCCCTGGTCGCCGAAGAAGAAGCGGAACCAGGGATCATTGGCCTGCGGATGGCGTTCCGGTGCCTTGCTGGTGTTGATGCTGACCACGGCCGCCGATGCGCGTTGCGCGGCCAGCCGGAAACTCCCCGGCGGTGGCGGCCCGGAGGCGGGCGCCGGCGCTTCGACCAGCGCCACGCCCTGGTTGCCGCCGATCGGCGCGTTTCGGCCCAGCCACTCGGGCTTGAGTGTGGCCACCACGAAATAGGCGGCCAGCAGGACAGTGACGGCTTGGGAAAAGACCAGCCAGAAGCGGCGCATGATCGGCTCGGGCAAACCCGGAAGTTATTGTTGCAAGTGTAGACGGCCCGAGCCGCGGTCGCTGGTCAATGGACTCGCGACACGCGATGCGCGCGTCCAAGCCAGCGGCCACCGAGATCGGCCTGCTCGACCGGCACGGCTCTCCCGGTGGCAGGATCGCGAATGGCGGCGCGCGAACGCATCGCACGCGCCGCTTCGGCCATGCGCTGCGCATCGTCGAGCACGTCCTCGACAGCGGCAGGCCCTGGAAGCAGGTGCACGACGCCCACGCCGACGTCAGCCCTGATCTCGACCGGGTGTCCCGAAGGGGACGTCAGCTCCATCGGCCTGCGCAGGCTGCTGGCCACACGCAACCCGATCGTGCGCAGCCAGGCCGGGGACTGGATCGTTTCCACCAGCGAGACGAAACAACGGTCGTAGTAGCGCCCGACCAGATTGACGACCCCTACCTGGCGCTGGATCCGGCTGGCCATGCAGACGAACATCTCGTTGACGCCCGCCGCGCCGGCCTGCTCGACGATGCGATCGAGATCGAACACCACGATGGCCAGCACCGCACCGTCGTGGCGCGTATGGCGACGTCGGCGCTGTGCCCGGACCAGCTTGCGCACCAGGCTGGCGCCGGTGTGGAGCTGCGTTACCGGATCGAACTGCAAGGGCGTGTCGTGTTCCATCCGGGTGCGCCTTCCGTGGCGGTCGCGACGCCACAGCACAAAGCCGGTGAAACCGTTGCACAGGGCTGCGCAAACCGCCACTGCGATGTGCCATGACAGGCCGAGGCCGGGGAGTTCCATGGCCATCGCGTACAGGCCGATGATTGCCGGCAGCGTCAGCAGGCAGCCCACTGTCATGACCGGAGCCAGGTGATCGCCCAGACGCCAAGCCCGGGCGGCGAGCCACAGCGTCAGGAGTCCGCCGACAAAGGAAATGGCGGCCGCCGCCGGCAATTGCTGTGCCTGGGCAAGGGCCAGGCAGGCCAGGCTCGCCAGCGGCAGCAGGATGGCGGACCCGCGCAGCGCAGCGGACATGAGGTGATCACGCTGGGCGGCATTGAGCCAGCTGCTGATCCACAAATCCGAGAGGCCGACACAGACGGGGCCGGCCAGCACTTGCGCCACTTGCAACATGCGGGGGTCGATGCCCGGCGTCAACTGACGCAACACGCCACTGAGGATAAGCACCAGCAGAAAGACGGCCGAGTGGTAGGCGACGCCCTGGAACTGGGAAATACTGGGCCGCGCGACCAGATCGGCCAAGCGCGCCAATGCAACCGCGGCGATGGAGCCGAGCGCCATGCTCCAGACCGCGAGTTCCTGGGCATTCATGAAACCTCCTCCCCATATTTTGCAAACGAAAGTGGATTATTGATATGGAATGTGCAAACCAAATAGGTATTTTCCTTGAGCTGCTCGCCGGTTGCTGCGACCGCGGAGCTCGGTGCAACCCGAGCCAGGGGCCGGTTCGCATGACAATCGACTTTTCGCGCAATAACGGAATTCAGCTGATGGCGAGTGCCCAACAACTTCTGCAGTCGTTCGACGCCCTGCTGCAGCCGGAAAAGTTCAGGGATTACGGGCCCAACGGGCTGCAGGTCGAAGGTCGGGACGAAATTGGAAGCCTGATTTCCGGAGTGACCGCGAGCCGGGCGCTCATCGAGCGCGCCGTCGAGGCCAACGCCGACGCGATCTTCGTGCATCACGGCCTGTTCTGGCGCGGTCAGGACGGCAGGGTGACGGGCTGGATGAAGCAAAGACTGTCCCTGCTGCTGCGCTACGACATCAATCTCTTTGCCTATCACCTGCCGCTCGACGCCCACCCCGAGTTGGGCAACAACGCGCAGTTCGGGCGCAAGCTGGGACTGTTTGCGGATGGACGCTTCGGCGAGCAGGACCTGGGATTCCTGGGCGAATGCGAGGACGGCGCCGACTTCGGCAGCGCCGACGAACTGGCTCACCGCCTCCAGCAGCGACTGGGCCGCACGGCCACCTGCGTGGCCGGGGACCGGAGGCGAATTCGCCGGATCGGGTGGTGCACCGGGGGCGCCCAGGGCTATTTCGAGTCGGCCATCGCGGCCGGTGCCGACGCTTTCATCACCGGCGAAATCTCCGAGCCGCAGGCACACTACGCACGCGAATGCGGCGTGGCTTTCCTGGCCTGCGGCCACCACGCCAGCGAAAGGTTCGGCGCACCGGCCGCGGCTGCGCACGTCGCGGCACAGCTTGGGATCGCGCACAGTTTCGTCGACATCGACAATCCGGCATGAGCGAAGCGCGTAAACCGATGGCGATCACGATGGGCGATGCCGCCGGCATCGGCCCGGAAATCATCGCCAAGGCTTTCAGGGATGCGCCGGCCGATACCGAGGGGTGTTTCGTGGCAGGCGACCTTGCAACCCTGCGCCGGGCCACCGCTGCGATACGCAGGCCTGTCGAGCTGGAGCTTCCGGTGGCCGTGATCGAGTCCGCCACCCAGGTGCACGAACTGCCGCCGCGCTGCATTCCCCTGCTGCAGGCTACGTCGCTTGACACGCCGCCGCCCTGGGGGGTCGTGAGCGCGGCCGCCGGCAAGGCCGCTGCCGATTGCGTGGTCTGGGCTGCGCGGGCTGCACTGCGAGGGGACATTGCTGCACTGGTGACAGCGCCGCTGCACAAGCAGGCGCTGGCCGCCGCCGGCGTGAATTTTCCGGGTCACACGGAGCTGCTGCAGGCCGAGGCGGCGGCCTGGACCGGTCGCGCGCCGGCCGAGGTGCCGGTGAGGATGATGCTGGCCAACGCCGAACTGCGCACGGTGCTGGTCAGCATCCATGTCGCCTTGCGGGAGGCGATCGATGCGGTCACTTTCGACAACGTGTTGCAGACGCTGCGCATCGCCCATGAGGCGGTCGGGCGGGCGCTGGGCCGGCCGCCGCGAATCGGCGTGGCCGGCCTGAACCCCCACGCGGGAGAAGGCGGTTTGCTCGGGCGAGAGGAGATCGAAGTCATCATTCCAGCCGTCGAGGTGGCGCGGGCCGAGGGCCTGCAGGTGGCGGGGCCGTTTGCACCCGACACGATCTTCATGCGCGCGCGCGCGGCCGGCGGCAAGCAGGGCGAGTTCGACGTCGTGATCGCCATGTACCACGACCAGGGCCTGATACCGGTGAAATACCTCGGGGTCGAACAGGGCGTCAACGTCACACTGGGGCTGCCGCTGGTGCGGACCAGTCCCGATCACGGCACAGCGTTCGACCTGGCCGGCAGCGGCCGGGCCAGTGCAGCCAGTCTGGTCGAGGCGATTCGCATCGCCCGCCAGTTGAGCCGCAGCTAGAGCGGCGCGCGGCGCAGGCTGTCGCGAATCTCGCGCAGCAGCATCACGTCCTCGGCCGGCGCAGGGGGCGGCGCGTCGGCGGGGGCCGGACTGCGCCTCAGCCGGTTGATCTGCTTGACCATCAGGAAGATGACGAATGCCAGCAGCAGGAAATTGACCACGATGGTCAGAAAACTGCCATAGGCCAGCACCGGCACGCCGGCCTTCTTCAAGGCGTCCAGCGTCATGGCGGTTCCGGCCGGTGGAGGCCTCAGGACAATGAACAGGTTGGAAAATTCCACCCGCCCGATCAGTGCCGCGATCAGCGGCATGATCAGGTCGCCCACCAGTGAGTCCACGATCTTGCCGAACGCGGCGCCGATGATGACGCCGACCGCCAGGTCGATCACATTGCCCTTGACCGCGAATTCCCTGAATTCCCCAAGCATTCCCATGGTCCGCTCCATTGTGAGTTCGGCCTGCAAGTATCCGCGTTCGGGCCATTCGGCGGGGGCCGTACCGAACGAACGAAAGAAAAGCGGTCGGCTACAATCGCGGGTTGACCCTGACAAAAGCGACTCCCTTCGAGGACCCCATGAGTGACACCCCAATGGACGCCAGCAAACGAACATGGTTGATCGTGTCCGGTTGCGCAGGCGTGGTGGGCGGCGCGTTCACCGCCGTTCCGTTCGTGAGCAGTTTCCAACCCTCCGAGCGGGCCAAGGCGGCTGGCGCACCGGTGGAGGTCGACATTTCAGCCGTCAAGCCGGGCGAGAAGATCACGGTCGAATGGCGCGGCAAGCCGGTCTGGATCCTGAGGCGCACCCCCGAGCAGCTTCAGTCGCTGAAGAAGACCGACAGCGAGGTGGCCGACCCGAACTCCAAGCGGACGGCCTTTCCCACGCCGGAATATGCCAGGAACGAATACCGTTCGATCAAGCCCGAGGTCTGGGTGGGCGTGGGCATCTGCACCCACCTGGGCTGCTCGCCGTCCGACAAATTCCAGCCGGGCCCCCAGCCTTCCTTGCCGGACGATTGGCCGGGCGGCTTCCTCTGCCCCTGCCATGGCTCGACTTTCGACCTTGCCGGCCGGGTCTTCAAGAACAAGCCCGCTCCCGACAACCTCGAGGTGCCGCCGCACATGTATCTCTCGGACGCCCGCCTGCTCATCGGTGAAGACAGGAAGGGATGATGACCGTGCGGAGCCTTGCGCGACGGAAATCCGCCGGTTGCCCAACTGATCAGAAACAACATGGCTGAATTCAAGGAAATCTCCCCCAACGCCTCGGCGACCGAAAAGCTCGCCAACTGGTTCAACAACCGCTTTCCGACGGCCGGGGTCATGTACCGGGACCACATGTCGGAGTACTACGCGCCGAAGAACTTCAACTTCTGGTATTTCTTTGGCGTGCTGTCGATGTTGGTGCTGGTGCTGCAGATCCTCACGGGCATCTTCCTGACCATGCACTACAAGCCGGATGCCGCTCTGGCGTTCGCTTCGGTCGAGTACATCATGCGCGACGTACCCTGGGGCTGGCTGATCCGCTACATGCACTCCACCGGCGCCTCGGCCTTCTTCGCCGTGGTGTACCTGCACATGTACCGGGGCCTGATCTACGGCAGCTACCGCAAGCCGCGCGAGCTGGTGTGGATCTTCGGTTGCGCCATCTTCCTGGCGCTGATGGCCGAAGCCTTCATGGGCTACCTGCTGCCCTGGGGCCAGATGTCCTACTGGGGCGCCCAGGTGATCATCAACCTGTTCTCGGCCATTCCCTTCATCGGGGCGGACCTGTCGCAGTGGATTCGCGGCGACTACGTGGTGGGGGATGCGACGCTCAACCGCTTCTTTGCATTCCACGTCATCGCCGTGCCGCTGGCGCTGCTGGGCCTGGTGGTCGCGCACGTGCTGGCGCTGCACGACGTCGGCTCGAACAATCCGGACGGCGTCGAAATCAAGGGTCCCGACGCGCCGCGCGACGCCCAGGGCCATCCCCTGGACGGCATCCCGTTCCATCCGTATTACACCGTGCACGACATCTTCGGCGTGTCGGTGTTCCTGATGGTATTCACGGCGATCATCTTCTTTGCGCCCGAGATGGGCGGCTACTTCCTCGAATACAACAATTTCATCCCGGCCGACCCGCTCAAGACGCCCCTGCACATCGCGCCGGTGTGGTATTTCACGCCCTATTACTCGATGCTGCGGGCCATCACCACCGAGATGATGTACGCGCTGTCGGCCATCCTGGTGCTGTCTGTGGCCTTCGTGCTGCTCAAGACCCGGGCGTCCTCATTGGCCAAAGGAATTCTGCTGGTCGTGATGGTTGCGTTCCTGTGGCTGTTCAACGCCTTCGGCTTCACCGGTGTGGGCTTGCTGCAGGGTATCGACGCGAAGTTCTGGGGTGTGGTCGTGATGGGCGCCTCGGTCATCATCCTGGCCTTCCTGCCCTGGCTGGACAAGAGCCCGGTCAAATCCATCCGCTACCGCCCGGGCTGGCACAAGGCGGTGCTGGGCGTCTTCGTGGTCGATTTCGTCGTGCTGGCTTACCTGGGCACGCAGCCGCCCTCGCCGATCGGCGAGCGGGTTTCGCAGCTCGGCACCTTGTTCTATTTCGGTTTCTTCCTGCTGATGCCCTGGTGGAGCCGGCTGGGCGAATTCAAGCCCGTGCCCAAGCGCATCACCTTCGCTGCGCATTGAGCCGAGACCCAAGAATGAACAAACTCATCTTCACCCTCATCGTTGCGCTGGCCATTGCCACAGGCGCCCAGGCGTCGGGCGGCGAGGAAATCGCGTGGGACAAGGCGCCCAACAATGTCAACGACCTGCCAGCGCTGCAAGACGGCGCCAAGCTGTTCGTCAACTACTGCCTGAACTGTCACTCGGCGGCCTACATGCGCTACAACCGGCTGCGCGACATCGGCCTGACCGAGCAGCAGATCAAGGACAACCTGCTGTTCACGACCGAAAGGGTCGGCGACACCATGAAGTCGGCCATTGACCCGCGCCAGGCCAAGGACTGGTTCGGCGCCAACCCGCCCGACCTGACGCTGATCGCCCGCTCGCGCTCGGGCCACGGCGGTAGCGGTGCCGACTACCTGTATACGTATCTGCGCACCTTCTACCGAGATCCGACCAAGCCGACCGGTTGGAACAACCTGGTTTTTCCCAATGTCGGAATGCCGCATGTACTGTGGGAGCTGCAGGGTGCGCGCGAGCCGGTGTTCGATACGCGTGAGGAGCACGGCCATGAGGTCAAAGTCTTCAGCGGCTGGAAACAGATCAGTCCCGGCACCATGACGACGGTGCAGTACGACCAGGCCGTTGGCGATCTGGTGGGCTATCTGCAATGGATGGCCGAGCCGGCGCAGAACTCGCGCGTGCGCGTGGGTGTCTGGGTGTTGCTGTTCCTCGGCATGTTCACGGTCATCACCTGGAGGCTGAATGCGGCCTTCTGGAAAGATATCAATTGAGGTGAAAACGCCGCCCGGGCCGCGCCGGGCGGGTGAACTCCTGCCATATGGAGCGGGGCCGTTTGTGCCACCGCTCTCTTTTTCAATCAAGGAGCCTTCATCATGATGGTGCTGTATTCGGGGACCACCTGTCCTTTCTCCCACCGTTGCCGTTTTGTCCTGTTCGAAAAGGGGATGGATTTCGAGATCCGCGACGTCGACCTGTACAACAAGCCGGAAGACATCAACGTGATGAATCCCTACGGCCAGGTGCCCATCCTGGTCGAGCGCGACCTGATCCTGTACGAGTCGAACATCATCAACGAGTACATCGACGAGCGCTTTCCCCATCCGCAGTTGATGCCTGGCGACCCGGTCGACCGGGCCCGTGTGCGCCTCTTCCTGCTGAATTTCGAGAAGGAACTGTTCGTCCATGTGAGCACGCTCGAGTCGCGCGCGGCCAAGAGCAACGAGAAGGCGCTCGAGAAGGCCCGTTCGCACATCCGCGACCGGCTGACGCAGCTGGCGCCGGTGTTTCTCAAGAACAAATACATGTTGGGCGACAACTTTTCCATGCTCGATGTCGCGATCGCGCCGCTGCTCTGGCGCCTGGACTACTATGGGATCGAACTGTCGAAGAACGCCGCGCCGCTGCTGAAATACGCTGAACGCATCTTCTCCCGCCCAGCCTATATCGAAGCGCTGACACCCTCCGAAAAAGTGATGCGCAAGTAACCCGAGCACACCAGCCGTCCGATGAATGCCCTGGAATCGACTTCGACCCGACCGTACCTGATCCGGGCCCTGTACGACTGGTGCACCGATAACGGGCTCACGCCCTATGTCGCGGTGCTGGTGGATGACACGGTGCAGGTGCCCCGGGAGTATGTGAAGAACGGCGAGATCGTGCTGAACATCAGCTTCGATGCGACCAGCTCGCTCAAGCTCGGCAACGACTTCATCGAGTTCAAAGCGCGCTTTGCCGGGACCGCCCGGGAGATCATGGTGCCGATCAGCCGGGTCATTGCGATCTATGCGCGCGAGAATGGGCAGGGCATGGCATTCCCGGTCCCGGTAGCAGGGGGGGCAACCGACGACCCTTCCAAGCCGTCCCCGCTTTCCAGCGTGCCGGCCGCGGGTTCCAGAGGCGACGAGGACGCTAACGTGGTGCAACTGGTCACGCCCGAACCGTCGGCATCGAACAACGGGCCCGAGGGTGAGCCGCCACGGCCGCCCAGCGGGCCCCGACCGGCGCTCAAACGGGTGAAGTAAGCACCGGCCCCCGTTCTAGAATCCTCACACCGCCGATTTAGCTCAGGGGTAGAGCAACCGCCTTGTAAGCGGTAGGTCG